>JASHQH010000178.1 GCA_030037635.1 Acidobacteriaceae bacterium | reverse complement strand
CCTGGAAAGGAATCAATGCACGTTGTTGTTCACAAAGTACCTGTACCTCTTTTTTGGATGGCCTTTTTTAGTTTGACCGGCGCTCGTTGGATCGCAGCCCAGGAAACTGCGCCGCAACCCATCGGTGGAGTGACCCAAAGCGCTGCGCAGACGACGGCTCTTGCAGATGCGCCTGAACCGCAGATTGAAGTGGCGGGCGTACAAGCCGGGCAGAGCTCCGCGGGACAACAGCCCTCCGGCGCGCAAACGGGGCAGACGCAGCCAGCGGCTCCGGCGGCCTCTTCGCCGAGCGCCGCCTCCGGGCAAAGCCAGAACTGCGCGCAGCCGGCGGCGGGGCAATCGGGGTGTAAGGACAAAGCGGACTCGCAGACCAGCGGGCAGGGCAAAGTGGCGGGAACGTCGAACGACCGGTTGTTCTACACCCTGCCAAATTTTTTAACTCTGCAAAGCAAGAAACAGCTGCCGCCGATGAGCGCGGGGGACAAATTCAAGGCGGTGGCACTGGGGACGTTCGATTATGTGGAATATCCCTGGTGGGGAGTTTTGGCGGCGATCAGCCAAGCGGACGACGGCGACCCGGCATATGGACAAGGTTGGACGGCTTACGCAAAGCGCTACGGAACCACGGCCGGCGACTCCATGATAGAGAACTTCATGGTGGGCGCCGTTTTTCCTTCCATCCTGAGGCAGGACCCTCGTTACTATCAGTCAGGGCGGGGCAGCTTCTTTCGGCGTACGGGGTATTCGGTGAGCAGGATTTTTGTCACCCTTTCGGACTCGGGCCGCACGCAGTTTAACTACTCAGAGATCTTTGGGGCGGCCACCGCCGCCGCGATTTCCACGTATAGCTATCATCCCCGAAGCGCCTATATCAGTACCCCTTCGAATCCACACCAGTTCATAGCGTCCGAGCGGAGCTTCTCCAACGTGGCAAGCACCTGGGGAACGCAGGTGGGTCTCGACACGTTCACGCTTGTCGTGAAGGAATTCTGGCCCGACATCCACCGCAAGATTTCGAAGAAGCAGAAAGCGAACATCGGCTCCCAACCTGGAAAGGAATGAATGCACGTTGCTGTTCACAAAATAGCCGTACCTTTTTTCATTGGGATGGCCTTTATTGGTCTGAGTCCAGCTCTCTCTGCGCAGCCAGCGCCGCGTACTGATCCGTTCGCTGCCGCTTCACAGCCCGCGGCCAACGTACTTCCAGATGCTCCAACGCCGCAGGGTGAGTTGACAGCATCCGTTGATTTCCAGCCGGCGCAAGCGCAGAGCGGCCAGCCGCCTGCCTCCAGCACCACCTCTGCGCAGAGCACGCAGCCGCCTGCTTCCAACAGCACCCCCGCGCAAAGCACCTCAAGCCAGAGCCAGAATGCGCCGCAGCAGGCCCCGGCCACGAACCCGCCTGCCGCGGGATCTGCAGGCGCGTGCCAGGCTGGCGCAACACAAAACTGCTCCAGCTCGCAGAACGCTGCACAGCAGCCGGCGACGCAGGAAACCGACCGCCAGAAAGCCAAGGAACAGATCAAGGAAGAGGAACATCAAAGGATGGCGGGAATCGTGCCCGCGTTCAATGTGACCTACCACAGCGATGCCGTCTCCCTCACTCCCGCTGAGAAATTCAAGCTTGAATTTCATTCGGCCATCGACCCGTACACCTTTGGTATCTCCATGATCGTCGCGGGGCTTGGTGAAGCGGAAGACTCAAACAACGGTCTCGGCTGGGGTCCCAGCGGATACGCAAAACGCGCCGCTGCAGCTTACGGTGACAACGTGATCGGCAATACCCTCGGCAATGCGGTTCTGCCCTCCATCCTTCACCAGGATCCGCGCTATTTCCGCCTCGGGCACGGCTCGTTCCACCACCGCTTCTTCTACGCCGTAGCCACCAGCTTCATTTGCAAGCACGACAATACGGGTAAGTGGGAGCCTAACTATTCCAACATCGGCGGTAACATCCTCGCCGGCGAAATCTCCACACTGTACTATCCCAACAGCAAGAGCGGTGCGGTCCAGGCAGTCGAGACCGGGATGACGGTCACACTTGAGGGAACATTCGGCGCTACCCTTCAGGAGTTCTACCCTGACATCTCGCGAAAGCTCTTCCACAAAGATCCAACCCATGGCCTCGACGCGCAGGCGCGAGCGGCCGACGCAGCTGCAAAGCAGAAAAAGCAGCAGGAGAAAAACCAGAACAAACCGGAATGAGCGGCAAAGGGCCGCAGAGGCCAATTTACGGCGATTCCAGATTGGGTATGCCCAAGAAGACCGTGTAGGGTCGCCGCCTTGACTCGAAGGCAGCGGCTCTGGATACAGCCATTCTGGAATCGCTATAGCCGCGAATCAACTCCGGTGAGAGAAGCATCTCAAGTAGCGGCACGCCTGGAATGGGCCTCGAATAAGGAAGGGCCGATGCCCTGAAAGCGAAGCCGCCGTTCCTGGTGTCGAAAGAGCTTACGAACGTGAAGTGCGGCAATGCTCTACCCCAAGAGATTCCCCCATGCCCTTGAAATTCCGATCACAGAAATCGAACCACAGGCGCCTTTTCCCATTGGGAATGTCCGCTGCCGTGCTGGCCGCGGGTCTTATTGCGTGCCCAAACCTGCCAGCTCAGCAAGGTGCAGCAGGCGATTCGGGCCCCGCCGCCGTTCCGGCTTCCCCGCTGGCCGCAGCTCAGGCGCCGGATTCGTCTACCCAGGCGGCCGCCACGCCGCCACAACCCCCCAATGCGAACGAGGCCGCATCGCAGAGCCAGCCGTCGCAAAGCGCGTGGGAAGATTCAAATGGCAAGCAAACCAAGCGCATTCTCGGCATTATTCCGAACTTTCGCGCCGTCAACGCCAACACAGAGCTGCCGCCCGAGACCGTTAAAGAAAAGTTTATGGACGCCACGGAGGATTCGTTCGATTACTCTTCCATCTTCTTCCCGGCGGTCATCGCGGGCTACAACATGGACGAGCATACAACTCCCGAGTTTCATGAGGGCGCTGCCGGCTTCGCTCGCTATTTCTGGCATTCAGCGGTAGACCAAACCAGTGAAAACTACATGGTCGAGTTTATTTGTCCCACCTTCACCCACGAAGACGCGCGCTACTACACTCTCGGCCAGGGCGGATTCTTCAAGCGCACGGGCTACGCCCTCAGCCGCGCCGTCATTACGCGCACAAACTCGGGAGCTGAGACCTTCAACGTAAGCGAGGTCTTCGGGGCGGGCGCCGCCGCGGGCGTGTCGAACCTCTATTACCCTTCTGCCTCGCGGTCGGCTGGAAACACCATATCGGAATGGGCCGAGGACATCGGGATCGACGCAGGCACCTTCTGGTTCAGAGAATTCTGGCCCGACATCAATCACCATATCTTTCACAACAGGTACAACGACGCCCCGCAAAAGTAGCGCCTGGGTGCAACGCCGCCGTCCTGGCCGGTCACTTCCCGGTGCAATCGCGCCTTCAGGGGATTGCGGTATCATTCCTGCATCGCGAAAACCTGGCTGCAATCTGGCATTAGTTTTGCGCCCAGGCGCAGGAGGATGAAAGCTATCCATGGACCCCGTTCTCGTTTTCCTTCTCATTGTCGGCGGCATCGTGGCACTGTTTTTTCTCATCACGGTGTTCAAAACCATGTACACGGTCCGCACCTACTCGGCCGGCGTGGTCGAGCGCTTTGGAAAATTCAATCGGGTGGCTAAGCCTGGGCTGCAGTTCCTGCTGCCCTACTGCGAAACCGTCCGCTTCGTTGACCTGCAGGTGCGCCAGGCCGTGGTCAATGTCGAAACCAAGACCAAGGACAACGTCTTCGTCACCATCCCCGTCTCGGTGCAGTACCAGGTTGTCGAAGCCAAGGTCTTCGACGCCTATTACAAGCTGAGCAATCCGCAGAGCCAGATCGAAAGCTACGTCTTCAACTCCATCCTCGGCCACGTGCCCACGCTCACGCTCGACGAGGCCTTCGAACAGCAGCAGCAGATCTCGGCCGCCGTCAAGAAAGACCTCGATGATGTGATGGATACCTTCGGCTACAACATCCTGCGCGCGCTGGTTACCGACATCGTTCCCGACGCCAAGGTCAAGGCGGCCATGAACGACATCAACGCCGCGCAGCGCGAGCAGATCGCCGCCCAGGCCCGCGGCGAAGCCGACAAGATTCTCAAGGTGAAGCAGGCCGAAGCCGAAGCCGAGTCAAAAGCGCTGCAGGGCGATGGCGTGGCCCGCCAGCGCCAGGCCATCATCAAGGGCCTGCAGGCATCGGTGGAGCAGTTCAAGTCCGCTGTTGAGGGTTCCACAGCGCAGGACGTCATGGCGATGGTCCTGATGACCCAGTACTTCGATACTCTGCGCGAAGTGGGCGTCACGGGCAAGTCGTCGACGATTCTACTGCCCAGCTCACCCGGCACGGTCAACGACCTGATGACGCAGATACTGGCCGGCTTCGAGGCGGCGAAAACGTCAGCGCAGTGAGCCGGGCTGTTTGAGAACCATAATTGTTTTGAGTTGTCATCCTGTACGATGCTAGCCGAAGGTCAGCCGAGCGATCTGACGCGGGAAGTGGCGTATTGTCAACTGGCCAAAGATCCATCCGCCTATAGGGGAATGAGGATTCGCGTTCGCGGAGTTTATCGGTTCGCTAGTGGAATCGAGTTTTCAATACTTCAAGCGCCGGAATGCTGCCCTGAAAGCAGGCTCAAAGAGATCCCGGTGACGATCGACGGCACCCCGGAGTACCCCGCCAGAAAATCGGATCGCCTAGTTAAAAAACTGTCTAGGAAATCGAACGGAATTGCGCTGGTCGAATTCCTAGGAGATTTCGACGGAACCGATCTGTATGTCCAGAAGGTGGAGCAGATTGAACATCTCTCGCCGTTACCGGATCGT
Organism: Acidobacteriaceae bacterium; assembly: GCA_030037635.1. Lineage (GTDB taxonomy): Bacteria > Acidobacteriota > Terriglobia > Terriglobales > Acidobacteriaceae > Telmatobacter. The sequence goes on along the minus strand of JASHQH010000178.1, from coordinate 9,739 downwards.
GCCCCCGATCCATCATGGGTACCGCGAAATTGCAACGTGGCCAGCCAAGGGGAACGCTCCAACCCACCCTCACCGCTTTGTCGCTGAATTGCGAACCCGCTATCGTGCGCGACGCGCACGCGTACTGGCTTTCCTGCCGCCTTTGCTGTTCTTCCCGGCCCGCAGTTTCCACGCCGTCTGCAGCGCGCCGCGCAGCGAATCCTCATCGGCAACTGCCAGCCGGATGTGCGTGGCACCGTCTCGGCCCCAGCCGCCATGTACCGGCAAATATAAATCGGGCCGCCCGGCAATGAATTCCGCTTGCAGCTCCGGCGTCAGCATCAGGTTGCCGTAGCCTTCTTTCACCGACGCCAGCGTGGCAAAGATCCGCCCGCCCACCCGAAAATCCACCGCGCCCATGTGCGAGCCTTCTTCAGCGCCTTCAAAGCTCAATGCGATCCGCCGAAAATCCTTCGCCGTCATCGGCCTTCTGTTCCCCGTTGCCTGTTCCCTCTTGCCTGTTCCTCGAACTCTTCGTTCAGCCACTTCGAGAACGCCGTAAACTCCTCGTCGCGCCCGAGAAAGCCGCGCACCATTTCGCGGCCCGGCTTCGACCCTCCCTGCTCCAGCACCGCCTTGCGGTAGTGCCCGCCCGCCTCGCAGCCCAGCAGGTCCTCCGCATCGAACTGCCCGAAGAAGTCCAGCGCAATCACCTTGTCGAACATGTAGGTGTAGTAATTCGACGAGTAGCCTGTCAGATGCCCGAAGCTGGCATACATCTTGTTGCCTTCGAGCCACGTCCACGGCTGAAAGCGGCGATACAAATCGCGCGTCATGGTGTCAGGATCGATGCCCGCGGGATCCTGATCGTGCAGATTGAGCGCCAGCGTAGTGTAGTAGAGCTGCGTCCGCACCCAGTCCGCACGTCCAAACGCTCCAGCTCGCTTCATGCTGCGAATCAGCTCCGACGGCAGCACTTCGCCGGTTTCATAATGCCGCGCAAACGCCTGCAACAGCTTTTCGTCGCGGAAGAACTCCTCGAGCATCTGTGACGGAACTTCGATGAAGTCGCCTTCCGTCGCAAATCCCGACAAACCCACCCACTCGGTCTGCCCGCCCAGAATGGCGTGCATCAGATGCCCGAACTCGTGGAAGAACGTGACCACGTCGGAGTACTGCAGCAAACCAGGGTCGCCGTTTTCGCCACCGGGGAAATTGCAGATCAGCGCGGCCTCAGGCAGAACCCGGCCGCGCACGCCCGTCACCACCGGCGCCGCCGAGAACCACTTGTCCTTCCCTTCGCGCGGATGCATGTCCAAATAAAACCGCCCCACCATCCGCCCGCCATCGAACACCTCGAACACTGACACGGCCGCGTCCCACGCCGGCGCGTTGGACGGCCGAAACTCTACCTTGAAAAGCCTGGCCGCAGTCTCAAGCACGCCCTTTTCCACGCGCTGGTAGGGAAAATAAGGCCGCACCGACTGCGAATCGAAGTCGAACCGCGCGCGCCGGAACTGTTCGTACCAGTAGCCGCGGCTGGTAATGTCGATCTCTTTGGTCTCCGGCTGCCGCTTCTGCGCAAACCCGAGCACCTCTCCGTGCTCGTGCTGCGCGCCATCGCGGCTGGCCTCATCCAGTTTGGCCAGGAACTCCCGCACGTTTGCTGCCGACTTCATCATCTGGTCGGCGGTCGCCAGGTCGGCCCAACTGCGAAAACCCAGCACCGTTGCGATCTCCTGCCGCGTCGTCAACAGGTTGAGCAGAATCTGCCGATTGGCGGGAAAGGCGCGCGTGTTGTACGCCAAAAACATCCGCTCGCGCAGTGCCGCACTGGCCGCAAACGTCATTACGGGCATCATGTCGGGCGGATCGGTGGTCAACGTCATCCGCTGCGTGCCGTCTTGGCTTTTTTGTGCCGGGTGGCGCGCGATGTAGTCGGCGGGCAGGCCCTCCAGCTCCTGCGGCGTCGCCTCAACGGTCTTCGCGCCCTCCTGGATGTTGCGGCTGAACTCCAACGAGAATCGCGTGGCCTTTTCGTGCAGCGCGTGCAGATGGTCGCGCGTCGCCTGGTCCTTGTCCACGCCGGCCAGCCGGTAGCTGAGCAGCGTGCGTTCCACATAGTGCTTGGTGGGCGCGCTGGCGTCGTCCAGCTTGATGGCTACCAAAGCGTCGTAAATCTTGCGGTTGAGGCTGAGCGCGCTTCCGGCCATGGCCACGCGCTGCGCTTCCTGCTGGGCGCGGTCGCGCACCGCCTTTTCCGCCGCCACCGAATTCAAAATCCCCGCCTGCGCGCCGGCCAGGTTGAGTTGCTCGATCGCCGCATCATACAGCCGCAGAGAGTTTTCCGGCGTACGCTCGCCCGTCACCGCCAGCAGATCGGCCAAAGCTTTCTGGTGCGCAGCCAGCCGCGCGCCCACCCATGCGGTCAGCGCGTCAGCCGACGCGGCTCCGCCCGCCTCCCACACATGGTTGCTCTGCAAGGCGGGGAGAGTTTCTGTGCTCATCCTGGAAAGATCCTCCAAACTCTAGGGTAACAAGCCGTTCCTGAGCGCTCTCCTCAGGCGGACTTTTGCGTGGAATAGGCATCAAGACGCTTCTTGAAAAGAAAGAGAACACTGGGGCCGAACGAGAGCAGCATCACGGCGATTCCAGTCACAATCCCGAAACTGGTCACCACCGGAGCCGAGCAATCATGCCTGCGCCGCACAATGACGTGGCAGGGAACTGCGATCAGCAACTCCAGCACGCTGCCCTTCAACAGCCACGACACGGCGCGCCCAAGCACGTCGGTTGTGTTGCGGCAATAGAGGGCGAACAACACTGCCCATATTGCCCAGATTCCCGCCCAGACCGCAATCATCTCGGTCGCGCTGGTCCAGAAATTGTCGATGAATTTGTCGCTGTACACGGCGGCGCCGAGCGCCGAAAGGCCGGCAAAAATAAGCAATGCGCACAGCATTGCAGCGGCGGTCACAGACACGGCAACATGCGCTCTCGGCTTCAGCTTCCTGAACGAGGTATCGACCGACAAAAAGAGCAGCACTGCCTGACCCACTACCACGGCTGCAATGGGCACCCAGGCCAGCCACTCAGTGTATACATCTTCCAGGTCTCTCGAATAGATGGCCGTCAGCGAATTGGTGTCTCCGGCAAGCATCATTCCCACCGGCACAAGAAGAAACAAGACAATCCCGGCGTAAAACACGCTGATGACAATGCCCCATTTGCGCATGACACAGGTCCTTTCCCTGCTTCGAACTCGTGGATACGCACGAGTTCTTTGCCAGTCCTACGTCCGTCAGGCCCTGTTTCCCAATCCCTAATCCTGGTTCGCTGATCCGTGTTTTTCCGGCGGCATCTTCAGGAACTGGTCCGGCTGCAACGCCCGCGGCGTGAACCGCGCCTCAAACACCGCGCCCTTGAAGTAGTACTGCCGATTGATCCGCGTCCCGATGGACGAGTGGCCCGGCCCTTGCGGAGTCAAGTGCAGCTCGCCCTCGCCCTGCATCTCGCCGCCGACGTAATTGCGCAGCATCTTGCCGTCGTACACCGCGGTCACACGATACCACTTGCCGAGCGGATACAGATGGTTGCAGTTCAGCAGCGTGCGTGTCGAGCCGCCCGATTGGGCAAAACTGTCGAGGCACCACTGGCCCTCCCGGATGCGAATCTCAAACAGCATGCGGTTCCCGGTATCCTGGCCCGTGGCCGGATCCACTTCCGCCAGGTGAAAGAAGCGCTGCTCCGCGGCTCCATCGGCGTCGGGCCTGAAGATCACCTCCCAGGTGTATTGGCTCGCGCCGGCCAGCGGATGCACGTCGACAAACAGCGCGTCGTCCACTCCGTTAAACGCGATGGCCTTGCCGTAGGGCGAATCGATCAGGTGCGGGCGCCCGAGCACGTGCGTCGCGTGCCCGCCGATCGAATAAATGTCGTTGAACCGCCAGATCGTAGTCTGTGGAGTGTTCATCTTTTGCCCGCCCATCGCGCCCGCCAGCACTCCCGCTGCAAGCACTGCAATGCCAGCCCGCACGAACTTCATCGCATCTCCTCAGTGACCCTCTGAGCCGAATTGCTGACTCGCGGCCCCTCTTACTTCAGCTCGTACGGTTTTTCCGGCTCCGGCACCACATCCAGCACCTTGGGCATCTTCGCCGGGTCGATCTTTGCCGCGCCTGCCAAGCCGGCGCCTGTCACGTTGTCGATACTCAGCAGCGGGCCCTCGAATCCCGTCACCTTCACGTTGCGAATCACGGCATTATGGATGTTCGCCAGCGTGATTCCCGTCTTGCAGGTCCCCGTGACGTTGGCCAGCGAAAAGCCGATCAGCGGCTTGCGTGGATGGATCTCAGTGGCCTGCACCAGCGCCGGCACATCCGTGACGCGAATGTTGGAAAACCGGAAATTCCGAAACTCCGGAATCCCCGCCTCGCCGGGAACAGGAAACTGATCCTGCTTGCCGCTGTTCATATTGTTCAGCCGCAAGAATCCCTGTTTCATGCCCGAAACGTCAAGGTCGTCTGCCGCGATGTCCTCGATGAACGCGCCGCGTCCCACGCGGCTCTTGATGTAAATGGCATGGCTGCGCGCGCCCACGCACTTGCAGTGCTCAATCACCACCTTGCGAATGCCGGCCGAAGTCTCGCTGCCGATTCCAATGCACGCAAAAACCCGGTCGCTGAAGGTGCAGTTCGCAATGCGCACGTCCTCCGTGGGGCGGTTGATCGTGTTGGCCTCTTCACCGCGCCCCGATTTGAGCGATATGCAATCGTCGCCGGTTTCGAATGTGCAACCGTCGATTACCACGTGACGGCAGGAATCCACATCGATGCCGTCGGCGCCGCTCTGCACTTCCACGTTCTTGAAGGTCACATTTTCGCAATACGTGGGATGAATTGACCACATGCCCGCCTGGCTGGTGGAGCAGTTCTCTACGCGCACATTGCGGCAGTTCGTAAACTCCAGCAGCGCCGGCAGACGCATCCCGGTCGAGCGCTCCACGCGGCCGCGAATTGCCGGGCTGCCCACAATCTTGCCCGGTCCCTCAATGGCGAAATTCTCGCTGTCCATGGCAGAGATGAACGCACTGTAGCCCTTGATCCAGCGGCCCTCCCAGCGCACCTGTGTGATGGGATAATCCGCCATGTCGCCCGAGCCCAGCAAACTCGCGCCCTCTTGCAACCGTAGAGCCACGCTACTGTGCAGCACCAGCGCCCCGGTGGCGTAGTCGCCCGCGGGAACCACCACCTCGCCGCCGCCCAGCACCGCGCAGCGGTCGATGGTTTGTTGCAGAGCCAATGTGTCCCTGGTTTTGCCATCGCCGGTCGCGCCCAGGTCGCGCACGTTCAGCGTCACCTTGGGTCCTGCAGCCGTAGCCTTCGCCGCATCCGGCCCTGCCGGGTTGGCAGCCTGGGCCAAAGCCATCCTGCCCACCGAAACTGCAACGGGCGCTACCAGGGCTCCTCGTGCAGCATCCTTCAAAAACTCCCTACGCTTCATCCATCCGCTCGCTTTCCTCAACCGCGTTCCCAATCGCTCACGAACCTGCCAGCTTGCGAACGTCGCGCCGGCGACACGAACTCGCAGACTCGCCGGCCTGGTGGTCAGTCCACTTCCAACGCGTGAGCCATCTTCAAGGGTGCCACTCGCCCTGTCAAGCTGCGACCTGACGCCGGCGCTCACCGGGGTGACCGGGGAAACCGCCGGCCCGGCCCACTCGCATTCTGTGCCAAACCCAGGTAACTGAAGCCAACTCGCTCATTCAAGAGGGAAACCGGCCGCCCGAACTGCATAAAAACTCCATATTTCGCTGTTGCTTTCGAATCGAAAGCCCTTTAAGATGCGTCAATTAAAGGAAATGCCCCTGGCCGTATCCAGCACGATCGATCCGCAGCCGGCGACGGCTCCGTCGGTTCCGCGCCTGCGCGTGGGAAAGCTGTGCATCGCCGTCCAGGGCGGCACAGCACAGGAGCTGTTTGCCCGCGCCGATGCCGCCCTTAAAGACTCTGTTTTCCTGGAGTTCCGGCTCGATTTCCTTTCAAAGCCCGCCTCCGTGCTGCCCGATCTCAAGGCCTTCTTGCACCGGCGCCGCGACGTCACCGTTATTGCCACCTGCCGGCGCAAGTCCTTTGGCGGCCACTTTACCGGATCTCTGAACTCGGAGATGGAGCTGCTGCTGAAGGCCGCCGAAATCGGCTGCCAAATCGTCGACCTCGAAATCGAGTCGGCGGAACAGTGCTCCCGGCCCCAGCTTGCCCGCTTCCATACCGCCCTGCGCGAGATGGGAGCCTCGCTGCTGATCAGCTCCCACGACTTCAGCCGCACCCGCCGTCCTGAGGGCTTGAACCAGACGGTCCAACGGATCGCCGCGTACGACCCGGAGTTCGTAAAAGTGGTCACCACGGCCCGTAGCCTGGCCGACAACCTCTCTCTGCTGCGGATGGTCGAAGACCAGTCGCTGACCTCTCACCTGGTCGGCATCGCCATGGGCGAGGAGGGATTGATCAGCCGGGTCTTGAGTCTTCGCGCCGGCGCCGCGTTCACCTTTGCCTCCGCCGCCGAGGGCGCCGAAACCGCTCCCGGCCAGGTGGCAGCGCGCACCCTCCTCGATCTCTACCGCCTCGAGCAGCTCGATCAGGCCACCCGCATCTTTGGCGTGGCCGGGAATCCCATCGCCCACTCCCTTTCGCCGCTCATGCATTCCACGGCTTTTCGCCGCGAGAACATCAACGCCGTGATGCTTCCTCTCAAGGTGCGCGCCCTCGACGACCTGCTCACTATCGTGCGCGACCTGCCGCTCGATGGCGTGGCCGTCACGATGCCGCTCAAGCAGGAGGTGCTGCCGCATCTGGCCAACATGGACGCGCTGACTGCCCGCATCGGGGCCTGCAACACCCTCCGCACCGGCGCCGACGGAAGGCTCTATGGCTTCAATACCGATGTGGCCGGCGTGGTCCGCCCCCTGGAAAAGCGCATGCGTCTTCGCGGCGCGCGCATTCTCGTGCTGGGCGCAGGAGGCGCGGCTCGTGCCGCAGTCTTCGGCCTGGTTGAGCAGGGCGCTGAAGTTTTTATCGTGAACCGCACCCACGAGCGCGCCGCAGCTCTCGCCCGCAAGGCCAAAGCCCATGTCCTTCGCCAGAGCCTGCTGGCCAAGAACAAATTCGACGCCATCATCAACACCACGCCCTGCGGCATGGCCGGAGTCAAGCCGGCCCTTCCCATCAAGGAGAGCGAGCTCAACGCTTCGCTCGTCTTCGACATGGTCTACACGCCGCTGGAAACTCCGCTGCTGAAGCTGGCGCGCGCGCGCGGCCTGACGGTTATCTCAGGTCTCGAGATGTTTGTGCAGCAGGGCGCGCGGCAATTCGAAATCTGGACCGGCAAACCGGCTCCGGAAGCTGAAATGCTCCGCGTGGTCGAGCTGGAACTCCGCCGGCACCCGCAATAACCGCTCACGGCGCTTTCATCACATTGTTGCTGCGGTCGTCATCGGGCAGCACGTGGTCCGGGTCCACCACGACCATCGCAATCGCAATTTGCTCTCCGGTGTCCATGTATACGTACCCGTCTGCATCCACGTCTCCACCGGCAACGTCACGCGTGTCTTGCTCCCGTCCTTGAAGGTTGCCTCAACGGGGGTGGGTAGCACCAGTTGCCCGCGATTGCTCAAAGTCACGCTGCCGCCATCGATCTTGTAGTACTGCGGCCCGGGTGCGCCATTGCTCGAGCGATACGCATTCACGGGATCGGGCAGCGTGAGGGGGGCGAAGGTGATCCGCGGATCGTACGCCGGCGTCGTATTCGCGCCTGTCGTTGCCGCGCTCTGCGCGTGCGCGGCGACGCATGCCAGCGCCAGGGACGCCGGCAAAGCGAGCGACAGAAATCGTGAAATGAGAGCGTAATGGCTTGGCATAACCAGTCTCTTTCTTTCGCTTGTGCAAGGGTGGAAGGCCCGCTTTCGATGCGAGCGGCGTGCTTCAAGCGCTTTCACAGCGCTCGAAAAGCAAAGACTATCACGAGCCGCGGCCAGCTAACTCGGCTAACTAGGCCAACCCCTCTGGCTCCGCCGCATTCGCTGCGCTACCCTTACCCCAGAGGCATGTGCTGATGCGCGCCGCTGTCTTCGACTCCACATCCAATGCCGCTCCGGGCGCGTGGCTTTCGATTGAAGAAGTGCCGCGCCCGCAACCGCAGCCCGGCGAAGTGCTGCTGAAAGTCATCGCCTGCGGAGTCTGCCGCACCGATCTCCACATCGTGGAGCGCGATCTGAAGCCTTTGCAGCCGCGCATCATTCCCGGCCATCAGATCGTTGGCGAAGTGATTGAAGGCGCCAGGGCCACATTGCCTGCCGGCACGCTTGCGGGCGTCTCGTGGATCGGCGGCGTGGACGGCGACTGCTGGTTCTGCCGCCATAACATGGAGAATCTGTGCGACCATCCTGTCTTCACGGGCTATTCGGTCAACGGCGGCTACGCTGAATTCGCCGCCGTGCGCGCCGATTTCGTCAACCCGCTTCCGGCCGGCCTCGACCCCCTCCACGCTGCGCCGCTGCTTTGCGCCGGCGTCATCGGCTTCCGCAGCCTGCGCGTGGCCGGCGTGGAGCGCGGAGAGCGCGTGGGCCTCTACGGCTTCGGCAGTTCAGCCTCGCTCGCCATCCGCGTTCTGCAGTCCTGGGATTGCCAGGTCTACGTGGTTACGCGCGGGGAATATCATCGCAAGGCCGCCGCATCGCTCGGCGCTGCGTGGGTGGGCGACGAAGACACCAAACCTCCCGTCGCCCTGGACCGCGCCATCACCTTCGCCCCGGCGGGCAAAGTCGTGGTCGATGCGCTGTCTTCTCTTAGAAAGGGAGGCGTGGTGGCCATCAACGCCATTCATCTTGACCAGATGCCCGCCTTCGACTACGACCGCCTGCTCTGGGGCGAACGACAGATCCGCAGCGTGGCCAACATGACCCGCCAGGACGCGCGCGACTTCCTGGCGCTCGTCCGCGACCTCAACTTCCGTCCTGCCGTGGTGCCGTTCCCGCTGGCCGAGGCCAACCGCGCCCTCGAAGCAGTCAAAAACGAAACGGCCGATGGCTCGGCGGTGATCGTGCCGTAGAGGGAGCAGCCGATAGCCAGTAGCCAGTAACGACCGAGACGCGATGTCGCGCAGCTTTCGCGCGGTTTTATCATCGCGACTCGGGCTCGACGAAAAATGGCCGAATTTGGGGTAAATTCAGGGTAAAAAGTGCCCGGTTTTAAGGCCAAAAACAGCGCAATTCAAGGGCCATTTCGAGTCCGTTTTTCTGATTCTAAAAGGGTTACCCTCCAAACCATACCCCACCGGGGTATATGCTCAAATTTTTTCCTAGGCGAGTTCGCCTTTGTTTTGCCTCGAAATTCGTTTTCGGGCTCGTGTGCAGGGCGCCGAAAGGCCTCTACGGCCCGCGGCTAAAGCCGCGCGGTTTGCCCGTCAGAATTCAGCGGCCTGAAGGCCGCTGCTCCCTCCGGTTCGAAGCCCTCCGCGCAGAACAAACCTCTACTCAGTTCGAGTGTAGCGATTTGATGGAAATAATCTGCAAAAGACAGGGACCGAAGGAACAAGGGACCAAGGGGCCGAGAAATCAATGGGTTAGGTGGATGGAGCGGGCGCGGCTCGGCGGGGAGGGGGCTTGACAGAGAAGCAGGGGTATGGACCGGGGAGATGTCTGACAGATTGAACCGGGGAGATAGCTGACACTGCTTCGAGGCGATGAGGACGTAAAACGAGCTCA
>JASHQH010000177.1 GCA_030037635.1 Acidobacteriaceae bacterium | reverse complement strand
TGAGTACACCGACACGGATAGCGCCGGCTTTGCCGCTGATCTCCAGTTCTCGCCCCTCACCGAGTTCTATGGAGATGACGTGGCGTACTCGATCAGCGGGGTCTCGGTAAACGCGGGTCTAGCTACCGTAACGACTAGCGCGACGAACAAATTCGTCAGTAATCAGGTGGTAGTGATTTCGGGCGTCACGACGGGGTCGGGTGGCTGCACAGCCGCGATCGCGGCCGCTATCGATGGCGAGCAGACCATCGCGGTCACGAGCGACACCACTTTCACGGTCCCCACTGCCGCGGCGTCTCCCGGCACTTGCGATTTGTCAACCGCTGAGGCTACCGGCCCGACGCAGGATTATCTCTTCTTTGGAGATTCCGCGCCAGCGGTGTACACTTTCGAGCTGCCGCTCATGAGCGATACGCAGGACCACTTAGCCATGCAGACCACAACTGAAGTGTCCTCGTACGGCACCAGTGCAATTATCGTGGACAACGACTCCAGCGACGGACAGGCATCGAGCATCTACTACGGTACGCAGAACCCGTCCAACATCTGCGGTTCGGGTGTTTATTGCGCGATCAAGCTGACACAGGCTGGACTCCAATAGGGGGGCGCGTCTTCGCCTTCCCCGGAGCGAAAATCAAGCAAGCGGCTTGCACGAAGGCTTCAGGTCAATTTTTTCGACTCAGCTGACAGGCTGAGCTGAAGCGAAAAAGAGCCGGCTGGGCCGAAATGTGAGGAAGAACTTATGAGCAATGCGGAAGAGAAGAACCAGAGAACTTTGAAGGAGGCCGCGAAGCCTGCGGCCAAAAAGCCGTACGTAAAGCCCGAAGTGCGGCACGAACGGGTGTTCGAGACCATGGCCCTGTCGTGCGGAAAGCAAGGGCCGACGGAAGGCAATTGCACCATGAACCGGAGAGCCTCCTAGTGCAGTCAACGGCGATTTGCGAGCCTCACCTCGAAGCAGCCTGCTGCGATCTGGTGGAAGAACTGGTTCGCCGTCGAGGTTCCGCGCGCCTGAAGGTCACCGGGTTCAGCATGCTGCCGGCCATCTGGCCCGGCGATGTGCTTACGGTACAACGCCAATCCCCTGAGAGCCTGCGCCCAGGCCAGATCGTTCTTTACCGCCGCAAGAAAAAACTCACGGCCCATCGCATCATCGGAGTTTCGGCCGGCCATCTTGTCACGCGCGGTGATTCCGTGCCCTCGCCGGACGCGCCGGTAGGATGGGATGAGGTTGTGGGGCGAGTGGCCGGTATTTGCCGCGATGGCCGCGCCGTAAAAATGCAGCCATCATTTTTCCGAGGCGCCGGCGCGTGGATTCTGCGGCGCTCGGAACGCTGTACCCGCCTGCTGCTGCGATGGCGCGCTGCCCTTCAGCGCCTGACTCCGATTCGGGGCGGGAGATACTCGCACGTGGGTCGCGTCGCTGGGTAAGAAATCTGACTTCGAAGGAAAACGCCGGCTATTCCCGGCAGCACTCTCCATAGGACACCGCATACGATGCTATTCCCCAAGAGCGAAGAAGCACATAACGTAGTCATTGAAATCGGGGGCCTGCCCATCGAGGTGCAAACCACCGATGCAGGATTCGAGCGGATCTTGAGGGGGCGCTACCGCGGCTATATCAACGCCGGTGCAGCGCCGGAGTTTGCGCTTCGTGTGCAGTTGACGCAGCCCGAGACATTCGACGCCGATCGGGATGCTGAAGTTTGGGTAGAAGATCGCGAGTGGAGGATGGAGCGCGGCGATTTCCGGGCACGATGGAGTCCGGCGCAGCGCGAGGGACAGGTCTTTCAGTCGGCCAATCCCTATTCAATTGACTCGGTCCTGCGCATTGTGCACACCTTGATGCTCGCGTCCCAGGGAGGCTTCCTGGTGCATGCTTCCAGCGCGGTGCGCAACGGCAAGGCTTTTCTGTTCTCCGGTGTCTCCGAAGCAGGAAAGACGACAATTGCCCGCCTGGCGCCGTCCGATGTGACCTTGCTTACCGATGAGACCTCATACGTCCGCAAGGTGGATTGGCGGTATTTCGCTTACGGCACCCCGTTTGCAGGGGAGTTCGGAGAGCCCGGCGCGAACGTTTCGGCGCCCATCGCCGCCCTCTACCTTCTCAAAAAGGCGGACGAAAATCGTATCGACGCCCTGGAGCCGTCGGTCGCGGTCAGGCGCTTGCTCAGGAACATTCTCTTCTTCGCCCACCAGGCCGATATGGTGCGCCAGGTATTTGAGTCGGCCTGCGCCTTCGTGGCCGCGGTGCCGGTATTTCAACTTTCTTTCTTCCCCGACCAGCGCGTTTGGGATCTGATCAGGTGACATATGGCTGCAACCGAAACCTATATTACGCAAAGTCCTGACATCGCATGCAGCACCCTGGGCGATGACACCATCATCATGTCCACTTTGGATTCAACCATCTTCGTTCTGAATTCAGTAGGCACGGCCATCTGGCAGGGCGCCGACGGCGCCACGCCGCTTTCCCGGATCGTTCAAGACAAAGTCTGCCTTGAGTTCGATGTCACGGGAGACGAAGCCATGGCTGACGCCAAAGAGTTTGTCGACGAGCTGGCGCGGCACGGCATCCTTTCTGTTTCCAGTCAACCGGTTTCCCCCGGCGAGGTCCTATGAGTCTGCTCGAAGAGATGAACCGCAAGGCTACCGATCTGGGCATTCCCTTCAGCGCCCATGTCGACATCACCTGGCGCTGCAACGAGCGGTGTGTCCACTGCTATCTCGACCACGACGGAAAAGGCGAGATGACCACCGAAGAAATCAAGGATGTCCTCCGCCAGCTTTCCGAATCCGGCACCTTCCAAATAAGCATCAGTGGCGGCGAGCCGTTGCTGCGGCGAGATTGCTTTGAAATCCTGGAGTACGCCCGGGCGCGGCGAATGAATGTAAAGCTCAAGACCAACGCCGTCATGATCGGCCCCAAAGAAGCCGCGCGCATCAAGCAGCTCGGTATAGAGCAGGTGCAGATCAGCCTGTACTCGCACCGCGCCGAAGTGCACGACGCGGTTACCAAGTTGCCGGGATCGTGGCGCCGCACCATCGATGCCATCGGACGCCTGAAAGCCAATGGAGTCAAAACATCCATTACTCATATCTTGATGACATACAACTCCGGACAGGCCAAAGCCGTCAGGCAGCTTGCCGCGGAGCTGGGTGTCGATTTCGTGGTCGACCCCACCATCACCCCCAAGCTGAATGGCGACCGGTCGATCATGCGCCTGGGGATTTCGAGCCAGGAACTCGAAGAGATTCTTCATTCCGAGGAATTTGTAGGCAACGTTGACGAGTTCTGCGATCCCTCCTCGGCGGTCAACGAAGACATCCTGGAAGGCTACAGCTGCAGCGCGGGCCACACCTTGGCTTACATTTCGCCGTTTGCTGAAGTATTTCCCTGTGTGCAGTTTCCCATGCCCTGTGGAAGCTTGCGCAAGCAAAGCTTCCGCGAAATCTGGCAGCATTCAGCGGCGCTCAACGAGCTGCGCTCAGTGCATATACGTGACCTGCACACCTGCTCGCACTGTACTCATGTCGCTTACTGCTCGCGGTGCCCGGGTCTGGCCTATCTTGAAGGAGACTTTCGCGGCCCGTCATCCGTGGATTGCGGAAAATCCTACGCTCGCACTGGAATTCCCTCGTTGGCAATGTCGCGCGCCGGGCATTCGATCCCGCATGTTTCCTCGGGTCTGGTTCAGATCTCCGGTGTGCAGTGACCGCGTCGCCCCAGGCCGGCCAAAGCGATCGTTTCGCGGTCTGCGCCGGCCATGGAAAGAGTGCAGGCATGAGACCAGGAATGCAACTCCTGTTGGATCTGCTTGGCGCGCGCCTCCAGGATCCCCTCGATGATCGCCAATGGTCTGCTCTGCTCGACATGGCCGAGCGGGAAGACGTCCTCCCTTGGACTGCGGAACGCCTCCGCCTTGGCTACACGCACTCCACGTCCGGGCAAGCACAGCGGCTTGACTCCATTCGACGCGAATCTCATATTGCGACGTTGGTATGGACGCAAACACTGAAGAGTACCCTTTCGGCCTTTCGTCAGGCCGATCTGCAGGTGATTTCGCTCAAAGGGCCGTGCCTGGCTGAGCGGCTTTATGGCGACGCTGCGCTGCGCCCTTGTTTCGATCTTGACCTTCTCGTGCGCCCGTCCAATTTTGTTCGCGCCCAGGCTGTGTTGAACGACATCGGCTTTGTGCCCCTCGGCCACGCCGACGACTACCATTGCCGATGGCTGCGCCATGCAACCATTCTCGAATTACATGAGAACCTGGAGAATCCTCGCGCCTTCAAGATCGACATGGATGCCCTTTGGGGCCGATCGCACATGTCACTGTTTCAGGGCCAACCCATTCAGCTTCTCGGTCCTTCTGACGAGCTGCGCTATCTGTGCCTTCACGCCGTACGGCATCGTTTCGAGCGCCTGCGCCTGATTCTCGATCTTGCTTTCGCGTTCCGCCGGCTTTCGCTTCCGCCGGGCCCAGTGCCGGGATGGGATGATCCCATCTTCGATAACACTGTCGCGTTGGGATCGCTGATGGCGGTGCATCTCGACTCCGGGATTCCGCTGCCGCAAGGCCTGCGCCTGGGCCCGCGCGATCGAAAACGGCTGGAGCACGTTGCAAGCCGCGTTTGGAGCAACCTGATGCAGGAGCCGGCGCCGGTCCTTGACTGGAGTGCTCAGCACCGCTTTTTTCTCGAAGTCGAAAATCCGGGGAGACGCCGCGTGTTGCGCCGCGGGCGCCATCTGCGCATTCTCGCCACCCGCCTGATCGATGTCGATTTTGCCTTTGCTGAACGGCTGCGTCTCCACCGCAATTGGCAGGTTCGCCTCCTGCGCCCGCTTCGGCTGCTGATCAAGGCGATCCCTTCGCCTAAAATGTAGTGAGTCGCGGCGCCTCGCAGAAGTGGGGGAACTCCCCGCGATCCGCCGCCGCCGATGTTTTAGGGGCTGGAATGCGATGCTGCAACAAAGAGATGCGAATCCGAACGCCGTGAAGATTTCGCCGGGCCCGCGCCTGCGAGGCGCCCTGATCCTGGCGGTCCTCGCGGATATCTTCCAGATTGCCGTCTTTCCGCTGTTCGTCGAAGGAGGAGCATCACCTCCTGATGACATTCTCGATCTCTGCATCGGCGGCATCCTCACCTATCTTCTCGGTTGGCACTGGGAGTTTTTGCCGTCGTTTCTGGCCAAGCTTGTGCCCGGAGTCGATTACGTGCCGCTGTGGACGCTGGCTGTGGCCAACGTCTATCGAAAGGCGAAGGCGCAAGCCGTCAGTCAGCAAGCCGGCGCGCAGGAGCCCCAGCACTGACCCCCGGGGGCCGGGTTGAAGACTCAGGTATATTTACCGTCTTTTCCGCGGTGCTCGACTCTTTCTGCGCCGGCCGCGGCCAGATGCATCCTTGAGAAGACGAGGGGCGCCAGAAAGATGCCCGCAACGCCGGCAGCCAGGTAATCAAGATAGTCGAGCGCGCTTCCTAATGCCGTGGAGCGCGGCGCGAGCGGGGCAAATGCCAATTGGAGCAGGTAAAAAACGATGGCCGAGATGCCAATGCAAACTGCGTAGCGTAGGACCTTGGCTGCGGCGCCGCCGCTGCGCGGATCGAAATTGACAAAACGCAGCTCCAGCGGCCCGGCGATGGCTATGCCGGTGAGGAACCCGCAATACGCATCCTGGTCCTGGACCTGGCCGTCGACATGTCCGCCATTCAGGGCGGTCGTAAGTAGCCAGACCGCTGCGGAGGCCGTAACGCTGATGGCGATCTGGAATCCGTAGGGAAGCTCCGTCCAAAGGGCCGCGAGCCGCTCGAAATAGGCGATCGCGATCAAGGCCATGGAAAGGCCAACCGCCCAGCCGATCAAGACATCCTCAGCGTAGTGCACACCGAGATAAGGGCGCGAGGCTCCGATGCAAAGGATGGCGGCAACCAGGATGGCGCGCAGAATGCGATTGCGAGTGAGCGCGAATAAATACGAGAAGAACGCCGAAGAGCCCATGGCGTGACGTGAAGGCGTGGAATATGTGGCGGCGAGCGATTTGGCCTGGGCCGGCGTGAGAGCCCACTTCCGCTGATAGGTTCCCTCCGGCACGAAGGGGCGTGGATTCTTGATGGCCATCTTTAGAATGTCGTTGAGTGAGACCGTGAGCAGAATCAGCACCGAGAGGCGAATGGCGAAGCGTTTGTCCCAGGCGACATAGAGAAGGATCGTCAGCAGCAAGTAGAATCTGGCTCCGCCAAACAAGCTCGCCAGCAGAAAAAACCGCGTCAGCCAGACTGCGCGATGATCGGCCAGAAATTGAACAAATTGGAGATTGAAGTGCGGATGGATCATTGTCCGGTCTTGGACGCCTCAGACTGCGTTGAGTGATCCTGGCCGCAGTCGTTGTTAAGGTTCCAGTTCACATAGATGGGGTTGGCAATGAGCCATAATCTGCCGCCTGGACCCGTAACTTCGGCTCGAATCCAATGACGGCGCCCGTCGCTTGTCCAGGGCAAGGGAATCGTCTCCTGATCCAAGCCGACGTCGGAGTTGGTCGGAGAGGGCAGGTCGTGACCGTCCTCGATCCAGCGGATTTTTCCACCCGCGGCTGCGGTCACGCGCGCTTCGAATTGCACGGCGCTCCCTTCGGCGACATCGAGTGAGTCGCCGCCGCGCGCCGTCAGGTTGGCTGCCTCAGCGGTCACCTCAAGCAGGCGGTCGTGGGTTCCAGCCACATCGATGAACACGTGCCCGGCGCGAATGCCGTCGATGATTGCGGGTGTCGAGAGCTCGGCGGCGTAGACCACCGTGGTGGGGCTGCCGACGGAGCCGACCTGATCCAGCGGCTGCATGGGACGGTGATTGTCGCTGCCCCCGATTCCGGTCAGGCGGCAACCTAAATTCAGTTCCTTATCCCAAAAAGGAAGATCGGAAAGGCCGTGCGCCTGGCTGCCGCCATTCACTGCCTCGACCCCGGTAAGCAAATGCATATTGACTGCAGTGGAGGGCGTCCAACCGCAGCCCAGGCAGATTTCGCCGCTGGGTGAGAGAGGATGGTTGATCGACGTGATGGCGCCAACGCGCTCGGCGCTCAACAGAATCGCGTTCACGTCGGGGACGGTATGCCCGTCCAGACGGAAGTCGACGAAATCGGTACTGCCAAGAAAGTTGATATGGCCTTGAAAGGTGGTAATCTCGCGGCCGGGAATCAGCAGCACCTTGTCGAAATAGGGTTGCAGCTCGCGCATCACGTCGTACTGCGAGCTGGCGTTGTGATCGGTGACGGCAATGAAGTCAAGGCCGCGGCGCGCGGCTGCGTCGACAGTGAAAAAAACGGGACAGGGAACCATTTTGCCGCTTTGGCTGGGACACTGGCCGTCGCTGTGTGCGGTGTGCATGTGCAGGTCTCCGCGAAACCATGCGGGGCCCGAACGCAGAGGCTCGCGCAGGATGGTGGGTTCAGCAGCCACCGCGCCGCTATGCGAGAGAAAGGCATGGATGGTGTAGTGCGACTCCACGCCGGCGCGGATGTTGGGCACGCCGATCAGGACGTTCCATTCGCCAGGCGGGATGGCGCCGGGCAAGCACGAGGGAGTGGCGTCCATCAGGCCGACGGTGAGCGTGGATTTGTTGCCGCCGCTCCAGCAGCGCAGGACCGATGGGTCGAGCAGGCCCAGGTCGAGGTCGGTGTGCTGCTCCTTGCCGGTATAAGCAAAGGTGATGGTTACGCGCTCGGTACCCGCCGGTACCGCGAATGGCACTTGAATGTAGCTTTGGTTTTGCGAGCCCGTCACTGTGCCTTCCAGCACGAGCTCCGACGCGGAAGTTTGTGCCGCCGGCGTTGCAGTCTGCGCCGCGCCGTTTGTCCCGGAAACAGAGCACAGCAACGCGAAACAAAGGGTTGAAGCGAAGAGCATTCCTCGCTGGGGGCGCGGGTTTTTGCACAAAATGGACACGTTCATCTATATACAGCAACGGAACGCGCGATTCCAGTCAGGAGGCTGCCGAACAAAAGAAATGCCCGCATCCGGAGCGCTGGTCTGCGCCGGATGCGGGTATGAGCTAAGACACGCGTTACAGGAGGCCCGTGTCTTAGAAAAACATTTTGAGCGCCAGCTGCAGCGTGCGGGCGCCGTTATTCTGGTTGCTGTTCTTCGTGGCCGTGATGTCGCTGAATTTCGACGTCGTGAAGTTCAGCTGACTTGTCGGCTGCGCGAACGGCGGCGTGTTGAAGGTGTTGAAGGCTTCGGCGCGGAACTGCAGGTACGCCGCTTCGGTGAAGTGGAAGTTCTTGAGGATCGACGAATCCAGGTTGTTGAAATGCGGGCCGTAGGCCTGCTGGATTTCACCGCCTAATGGCGCGTAGTTGGTCTGCCCGATGGTGGTTGCCACCGGTGGCTGCGCAAACGCGGCGGGATTCAACCATTGCGTGAAATTGTGTGGGCCGGCGTACAAGTCCTGGCCGGCGACCTTGTCCGCCACGCAGCCGAAGTCCGCGGTGGTGTTATTCGGGCAACTGACCGTAAACGGCTGCCCGCTTTGGAACGTGTAGAAGCCGTTGATCTCCCAGCCGCCTACGATTGCATCCGCGGCCTTGCTCATAGAGGCTCCGAATTGCCGGCCCCGGCCGAAGGGCAGATTGTAGTCGACGGCTATGTGCCACAGGTCGCTGGCGTCGCCATCGCAGAGGCCATAGTCGCCCTTGAGGCCGAAGCCTGGGAGCCACTGGGCGCGGTAGCCTACGGTGTACTCCGAGTTTTGCGGCGCGTGCTGGTCGCTCATGCACTTGCTCCAGGTGTAGTTGCCCAGCAATAAAAGCCCGAAGCTCATCTGGTGCTGAAAAGTGATCTGCATCGCGTTGTAGCTGCTGTCGGTGTTGGTGGTTTCGTAGTCGCTGCCAGCGCTGAAATACGGGTAGGGAATGTAGTACTTGGTGGTGGTGCCGTTGGGCAGGATCTCGGAGTTTGCATTTGTGGTCCCCAGAATGTCCAGGTGACGGCCCTGGGTGCCCACAAAGCCAATCTGGATCGCGTCGTGGCTGGTGAACTGATCCTCGACGGTCAGGTTCTCCGTCTGTACCAGCGGCGTGTGGTAGTTGTACTGCCGGCCATATAGACCTACGCCGAGGTAGTCGGTACCGATGTATTGGCCTCCCACGCAAGAATTGCCGGCCGGACAAGTAACTGTTGGTTGCGTTGGAGTCGGACTTTCCAACACGCTGGGGCTGTTAAAGTTGACCGTCGTAAAGGCCGTCTCCATGGTTGCCGCCTGGTTGGTCGGATAAAAGAAGGGTTCATAGGAATTGGGAGCGGGGATGGTCTGCGTGTAGACGAAGGGATAGTTGGTTCCCAGCGTGCCGCCATAGCCCAAGTTGCCCAGCGCCCCATACGCCGTTCCGAACCCTCCGCGCACCACCAGCGTTGGCCTCAATTTGTACGCGAACCCCACGCGTGGTGCGAAGTTGTCCTTCTGCGCATTGCCAAGTGTTAGATCGGAAACACAGGAAATGTTGATATTGCTGAGAGCGGCCACGGTGTTGAAAATTGTCGCCCGTGCTGTCTGACATCCCTGGTTGGGAATGTAGTAGGTTGCGGTGGCCCCGTTGCCGCCCACAGGGATGAAGTTGGCCTGATAGCCGCGGGTTTCCGCGTAGGGCGTGAACAGATCCCAGCGCAGACCCAAGTTCAGCGTGAGCTTTGGATCCACCTTCCAGTCGTCCTGGAAATAGGCGCCGATGTACCAGCGATGATCGTCGGTAGCGGAGATATCCGATCCGGAGAATTGGCTCATGCCGCCCACGTCGCTGTAGGCGGTGACCCCTGTGCTCGAACTCGCCGCTGCGCTCAGGTTCGAAGCGATTGGGCTCACCAGTATATCGCCGATTCCATTCAGCCCCGAGCCGGACACGGAGACGCGGTTGGGAACGTCGGTGTACGTGCCGCTGAACGTCAGGTCGCCACGGCCTTGCGGTGGCTGCGAGATATTGGCCTCCAGATCGTCCACCTGGATGCCGGTTTTGAAGGTGTGATTGCGGTAAACCTTGGTGACCGCGTCAACGCCCTCAAGGCTCCAGACGTACTGCAAAGTCGGCGTGTAGTTGCCGACGCCGATACCACGAAGACCCCCGATGTTGGTGTACGGAAAGCCGCCATTGTTCGCGACCTGTGGAATTCCCTGGATGCCGAACATCGCGGGAATGCCGAAGGTGTCGCCATACAGAGACTGTTGCAACTTGTCGCTGTGCACCATGCCCACGTGCATGTCGTTGGTAAGTGTGGGCGTGAGGACGCGTGTGTAGCCAACTGCCCATGCGTAGGCAGGCAGGCTGTCGTTGCGTGCGTCGGTCTGGCCCACGGCATATCCGGGAAAGTATCCCGGCAGGTGGGCGTTGAGCAGGCTGCGGTCGTAGACGCCGAACAGGACATCTTTGGGGCTGATGTTGGCGTCAATACGAATGTCCCAGGTGTTGGTGTTTTTGTCCTCGATGGGAATGTAGCTGGGGAGATTGCTGGTAAGGGCGTCGGTTACCGTCGGCAGCGGATATAACTCCAACACGCTCACCGCGTTGGGATCGATGCGCGCCGTAGGCAGGATATTCAGCGACGATTCATAGGTGCTGAAGTTTGTGATGCCCGACAGCGGTCCTGCCGCGCCGTAGTTGGCCGCTGGGCAGCCACCCGCCGCCGTGCAGTTGAAGAACGGATCGCGAACGTAGACCGGGTTCGAAGACGTGTTGGTGATGTTGCTGATGGGATCCGTGGCTCCGGCGGCGATAGCGCGAGTGGTCGCCGGATCGAGGATGGTGCCGTTCGGAAAGACGCGGCCCAGCCCGTCAGCGTACGTCCCGCTATTGAAGTTGATGTTGTCTTGGAGGTCCGTAAAGCCGCTGCCAAACTCGCTGGTGGTAGTACATGCCGATATCGATTTTGCCCCAGCCGCGTCGCAGGTAGGAACATTTTGGCCTCCTGGCGACTCGGGGACCACGTAGCGTCCGCCCTGGTAATCGGCGAACCAGAACAGCTTATTCTTGCCATTCACCAGGTGCGGAATGTTCACCGGGCCCCCAGCCGTGAAGCCGAACAGGTTCTGGTGGTATTCGGGCTTCGCGCAGCCGCTGTCCGGGCAGGTCGAAACAAAGTAGCCGTTGTTGAAGAAGTAATTGGCGTTCAGGTCGGTGTTCCGTGCGTACTCCCACAAATCGCCGTGCAGCCCGTTCGTGCCGGATTTGATGGCTGCGTTGATCACGCCGCCTGTGGAATGGCCGAATTCGGCGTTGAAATCGCCGCTCTGCAGCGTGAATTCCTGGATGGCGTCAGGTGGCGGCACGATCGCGGCGTTGGTTCCCGTATAGTTGCCGCCATAGATCTCGATATTGTCGTTAATGCCGTCCAAACGGAAGTCATTTTGCCATTCGTCGACGCCATTCACCCTGAAATAAGCAGAGTCAGAGCTGCCTGCATCGGCTGTGATACCCGAGCCGCTGGATCCGGTGGGTGTTGTGCTGACGCCGGCCGAAAGTTGCGCCAGCGAACCCCAGTCGCGCGTAGCCAGAGGCAGATCGTTGACCGCCTCGTTCGTGATGGATTGCCCCACCTGAGCATTTTCAGCCTCCAGGAGCGGAGCTGCGGCAGTGACCGTGACGCTCTGCTGCACGTTGCCCGTGGCCAGATGGATGTCGACAGTGA
Organism: Acidobacteriaceae bacterium; assembly: GCA_030037635.1. Taxonomy (GTDB): domain Bacteria; phylum Acidobacteriota; class Terriglobia; order Terriglobales; family Acidobacteriaceae; genus Telmatobacter. The sequence goes on along the minus strand of JASHQH010000177.1, from coordinate 11,180 downwards.
GCACCTGTTGCACCTGCACGATCACCTGGTGGACCACATACTTCTGAAATCCTGCTGCCTGAGCTTCAAGCGTGTAAGAGCCTGGCAAGACATCATCGAACACGTAGGTGCCGGTAGACGTGGATTGCGTCGTGGTCTTTGCGCCGGTACTGTCGCTGGTGATCAGGATCGCAGCTTTTTGAACCACTGCGCCGGACGGATCTTCGACCGTCCCGGTGATCTCGCCTCGATCCAGCTGGGCCGTCAACCGGCCTGGAATGCACAGAGCCAACAGCAGGCTCAGGACGGTGAACCATGGTCCCGCGATTCTGAAGCGTATCTTGTGTCTCATGAACGACCTGTTACCTCCATTCAAGGGTTTTTCACACGTTTGCATCGGTTCGCTTTTGGCGAGCAGCGAAACGATATTGCACTTCAAACCAATACGGGAGTGTTTACCCGACGTGGATGCAGGTGTATACACAAGTGATAAGAAATCGAAACTGATTGAACAGAAAAGGGTTGTTCCTCAGTTGAAATGTTGGTAAACTGTGGACAATGTTCGTTGGGATAGGAGCTTTTTTGGCCGTGGTTTCACGGTAGCCGGATAAAACCAACCCAGGGTGAGCTCGTGCGTCGTCGCGTTGCCGCGTGAGCAAAAGTTAAGCGCCCCACCCCGATGGCTGCCTGGAGATGAAACTCATGGAACACGTCGCCGCCGTCCAACCCAAGCCCAAGCCGCAGCTTCAGGAAGAAGCGCCGCTTCCCGGTTTGCACCACGATCCGCACTGGGAGCTGGCGCAGCGCGTGGTTGCAGGATCGAACTTTGCGCGATCTCCGCTGCTTTCCAAGTTCCTGCTGTTCGTGGTTGCCGAGACGTTGGAGGGGCGCGCAGACGAAATTAGCGAGCATCAGATCGGGGTACAGGTTTTCGAGCGGCCACCTGACTATCGCACGCTCGAAGACAATATTGTGCGCAGCTACGCGCGCCAGTTGCGCAAGCGGCTAGCCGAGCACTTCGCCGGCGAAGGCGCCGCGGAGCTGGTGCGGATCGACATTCCCGTGGGCGGCTATGTCCCGGTGTTTGTTCCGGCGGGCAGCAGCGAACGCGAAAAGGACGATACCGCCGGAAACGGGGCCCAAAAGCACAGTTTGGCGCAAGTGACGCTGATGCGCCCTCGCGGCGCCGAGCCCGCAGCGGCGCGCCGGACCAGGTGGGTCCCCCGGTTGCTGGCCGCATTGCTGGTTGTGCCTTACAGCGCCGCTCTGGTTGGAATTACCTGGTATGCCGCCACACGCGCAGCGGCTCCACACCCGCCGCAGGAGCCGGCGCGCGTTCTATGGACGGCTTTGTTTAGCGGTTCGGCCAACAGTTACATCGTGCCTTCTGACGCAGGGTTCAACCTGCTTGAAGATCTTTCGCGCCGCCCCGTGCCGCTGGCTGAGTACATTGCGGGCAACTACGAGAAACTGCCTCTTGCAGGCGTGGATGCGCACAGCTCCCAGGACCTGCGCACGCAGCAGCTCACTCCCTTTGTCGATCTTCAGATTGCCGCCGCTTTCGCTCACTTGTACGAGGATGATCCGCAACGTGTCTTCGTCCGCTTCCCGCGCGATCTGCGCCTCGACGACCTGAAGAACGCCAACGCCGTCATCATCGGCTCGGTGGGGAGCAATCCCTGGGCCGCTATGGCCGAATCCAATGCCAATTTCCGCATCGTCGATCGTCCCGGCATGAGCGGCGCCGAGATCATCAATCTGAGGCCGCAACCCGGCGAAGCGCCCACTTATGCCAGCCACTGGAACGAGCCTTCGCACGAAACTTTCGCGCTCATCGCCTTCTTGCCCAACCTGAGCGGTAACGGGCACCTGCTGGTTTTAGAAGGATTGGATGTGGCCGGAACCCAGGCAGCAGCTGAGATGTTGCTCCACCCTTCGGCCATTGACCCCATCCTGAAGCGAGCCACGCGCCCTGACGGTTCCCTGCGCAACTTCGAAGTACTGCTTCGGTCGACGAGCATCGAGTCGAACGCCACCGGGACCCAGGTGATCGCCAGCAGAATCTACTAGTCCACTCCACACAAAATCGTTTGAGATGAGCTCCCGGGCTGCCTGGGGGCGTACAATGGCTTCGCCATCCTTGTCCCTTAAAGTGGCTCGGCAGAAGAGGCGACCGGTCGAACTCGAGAGGCCGGAACGCGCGCCCCGGCGCCGAAATCGAAGGTGAGAAACGTGAATCGAGCAACCAAAGCTGCTGCAACCGTGATGGGATTCGCGATGGCATTTTCGGCCATCGCACAGGGAGAGACGAAGATGTCGATTTGGGGTCATACCGCAGACGGAAAAGCCGTGGCGATTTACACCCTCACCAGCGGCCAGATTGAGGTCAGGGTGACGGCGTATGGAGCGCACCTGGTCAGCGTCAGAACCCCCGACCGCTCGGGCAAGCTGGCCGACATCGCGCTGGGCTACGACTCACTGGCCACATATCTCATCAAGCCCAATCCATACATCGGCGCGATTGTCGGGCGCTATGGCAATCGCATCGCCAAAGGCCAGTTCAAGATCGACGGAAAGACCTACCAGATACCGGTGAACAACGGCCCCAACGCGTTGCACGGAGGGCCGGTGGGGTTCGACCAGTATGTATGGAAGGGCCAGGAAGTACCCGACGGAGTTGAGTTCACGCACGTCAGTCCCGACGGCGACATGGGATTCCCCGGCACGCTGACCGCGAAGGTGCGCTACACGCTCAAGGGAAACACCCTCCGCATCGACTACTCGGCGACCACGGACAAGCCCACCATCGTCAATCTGACCAACCACACCTATTGGAATCTGCACGGCGACGACAAGGGCAATATTCTCGATGAGCGCATCGAGATCAATGCCGATCGCTACACTCCGGTCGACGCCACGCTGATTCCCACCGGAGAGTTGGCGCCCGTTGCGGGCACGCCGCTGGACTTCCGCATGCCCGAAGCGATCGGAGCGCGCATCGACGCCGACAACCAACAACTGAAGTTTGCCGGCGGCTACGATTTCAATTTTGTGATCAACGGCAAGCCCGGAACACTGCGCCTGGCCGCCATCGCCACCGATCCCGGCAGCGGACGCAAGCTGACCGTGGAAACCACCGAGCCGGGCGTGCAGTTCTACTCAGGTAATTTCCTCGACGGATCGTTTACCGGCAGGCACGGCATCAAGTATGGAAAGCACGCGGGATTCTGCTTGGAGACGCAGCACTTTCCCGACTCCCCGAACCATCCCAGTTTCCCGACCACAGAGTTGAAGCCCGGCGAGACCATGCACTCCACAACGACGTTTACGTTCGGCGTCGCGAAGTAAGAGCTGCATTTTCCGCGTTAGGGGCTTGAGTTCAACCGCTGAACAGGGGTGCCCCAGGTCCCGATTCTGAGACCTGGGATGGCACGAATCCTGATGGGCACGCCTACATCGTTGCGCCCTTCCACTCCTTGAACCACCCCAACCCCTGCGACGTCCCCGCTGCGGGCGTGTACTCGCAGCCAATCCAGCCCTCGTAGCCGAGCGAATCGATTACTTCGAACAAATACGCGTAGTTCACCTCGCCGGTGTCGGGCTCGTGGCGCTCGGGTACCCCGGCAACCTGGAAGTGGCCCACCCGCGTCTTTTTTGGATCGGCCAGGTACTTGCGAATCCTCACGGCAAGGTCGCCTTCTTCCACCTGGCAATGGAAAAGATCCATGAGGACCTTCAAGTTGGACGCGCCGATGTGGGCCAGAATCGCGTGCGCCTCCTCCTGGCGATTGAGGAAAAATCCGGGAACATTGCGCAGCGCGATGGGCTCGATCAGCACTTCGACGCCGGCAACCCGCGCCTGCTCCGCCGCCCAGGCAAGATTTTCCGTGTAGACGCCAAGCAGGTGCGCGCGATCCACGCCCGGCTGCGCAAGCCCGGCCATGGCGTGGATGCGCGGGCATTGCAACACCAGTGCATACTCCAAAGCCTTCAGAAAACCGTCGCGAAACTCCTTTTCGCGGCCGGGAACTGCGGCCAGGCCGCGCTCGCCCGCTTTCCAGTCGCCCGCGGGGGAGTTAAACAGCACCTGGCGTAGGCCATTCTCCTTGAGTTTCGCGGCCAGCGTAGCCGCCGGATGCTCGTAGGGAAACAGGTACTCGACCGCCGTGAAGCCGTCACGCGCCGCGGCGGCAAAGCGGTCAAGAAAACCGCACTCGTTGTAGATCATCGTCAAATTGGCGGCGAAACGAGGCATCGATTGTCTCCGCAGAACTATTTTGCGTGCGCGCTCAGCTCGTCGAGCACGCGCTTGAGATCGGCGAGTTTTTGCCCGGCCTCACCCAATTTGCCCTCCGAGGTGAGGCGCTCATAATCCGCAAAGTCGCTGTTGGCCTCATGGATGAGCGCGCTCTGATCGGCGGCCGGCTGCTTTGCGCCCGCCGCACCGGCCGCGGCTGCCGGTTGCCCTGTTTCGGTCGCCGTGATCGACGGCGCTTCCGATCCGAACAGCGAGCTGAGCGCAGCTTCAAAGTTCGGCCCATACGCGAGTCGGTCTTGCAGTGCCAGCACCACCAGCCGCAGCTCCGGCATGGGACTGCGTTCGGCCTGCAGATAGATGGGCTCGGCATAAAGCAGCGCTTGGCCGCAGGGAATCACCAGCAGATTGCCGCGGATCACGTGCGAGCCCTGCTGGTTCCACAAAGTCAGCTGCGCCGAAAGCTGCGCGTTCTGATCGATGCGCGCCTCGATCTGCTGCGGTCCGTCGACAAGACGTGTTTTGGGGAAATCGAAAACCACAGCGGTGCCGTAGTGTGCGCCGTCGCTGCGCGCGGCAATCCAGCCGATCATGTTGTTGCGGTTGATGGGAGTGAAGGGCAGAATCTCTACGAATTCCAGGCCGCTGGCCTCGCCCGGTATCGTCATGAGCACAAAGTTCGGGCGCATGGTTTGCACCGGCTGATCGCCGCTTTGGCTCGAGCCGTTTTGCGCGGCCACGGTCCACTGGTCTTCGCGATTGTAGAAGACCTCTGGATCAGTCATATGGTAGAGGCCGTACACGTCGGCCTGCAGGCTGAGCAGCAGTTCGGGATAGCGAACGTGAGCGCGCAGCGACGCGGGCATGGCCGATGCGTCCTTGAACAATCCGGGATAAATCCCGCGCCAGGCGGCGAGAATCGGGTCAGCGTCGTCGAAAATGTAGAAAGTGACGGAGCCGTTGTACGCATCCACCACAGCCTTCACGCTGTTGCGCATGTAATTCACCGCCAGGCCGCCCAGATCGCTCTGCGATGAGTAGGGATATGTAGCCGAGGAGGTGAAGGCGTCAATGATCCACGAAAGGTGCCCATCGTTGCCGACCACGATGTAGGGATCGCTGTCGAAGATCAGAAACGGCGCCAGGGCCGCCACGCGGTCGCGCACAGTGCGCCGCATCAGCAGGCGGCTGTCGGCGGTAATGTCATCGCTGAAGGGCACCTTGGCGAGGTCGCCGCGATCGAAAGCCAGCAGGGCGCGGCGCATGAACCCGCCCATCACGATGCCGCCTGTGCCCTCGTACGTTGAGTAATTGTCGCTCTGCCCTTGCGGATAGTTGAACTCCTTCTGGTGCGTCTTCACGTAGACGTCGGTGTTGGTCATTTCGCCGAAGTAAATCTCCGGGCGCGTCACGTCGAGCCCGGGAACTGCGCTCTGCACCGGCATGTTCGACAGGTAGAGCGTGGGCAGTCCCTCGGGCGTGAATCCGTTCACAGGATTCATCGTGATGCCGTAGCCGTGCGTGTAAATCAGCTTGTCGTTGATCCAGTTGCGGCCGCTTTCCGGCAGTTTGTCCACGTTAAGCTCGCGCACCGCCAGCATCACCTGGCGCAGCGCGCCGTTAATCTGGTAGCGATCGATGTCGATGCCCGGGAAGTCGTAGTAGGTGCGAATCTCCTGCACCTGGCGCAGTGTATCCTGCAACGCGGTCACGTCCCACAGGCGGATGTTTTCGAGCGTGGCCTGGTTGTGAGCCGGGTCGGCGGCGGCCACCGTGGTCTCGGCCGGAAACTCGCGCTGCTGAAAGCGGTCCAGCCCATACGCCTGGCGCGTCATGGCGATGTTGTAAGTGATATACGGCTTTTCGCGGTCCAGCTGGTTGGGTTTCACAATAAACGTGCTCACATACCAGCCGGCAATCGCGGCCACAAGGTAGCACGCCGCCGCCGGAACAATCGCGGCCAGCAGCCAGCGTCCGCGCGGTCGCAGCACGCCCGCAGCGAATGCCATCACCGCACCCAATGCCAGTGCAAAGGTGATGAACAGCATGCCGATGAGGGTCACGTGCGCGTCAGTGTAGCTCACACCGGCAAAAATGGTGTGCTGCTCAAAGAGCAGGTCGAACCGGCTCACATATTCATGAACTGAGAGTGTGAGGAACAGAAAACCGGCGGCGATGCAGGCGCCGCGCCAGCGCAGGGAGCCGCCTCGAAAACCGCCGTTCAGAGCGCGCCCGCCGCCGGCCGCAACCAGAAAGAGCGCGGCCAGAATGCAGATGATCACCGCCAGGGTGAGCAGCCATCCGGCGATCAGCTCCCACGCGGGCAGCGTGAACAGATAGAAGTCGAGCGGCCGCCCGAAAATGGGGTCGGTGATACCGGTGGCAGTATGGGGCGCGTACCAGTAGAGCGCCAGCGTGGGCCACTCCGCTTCCAGGGCAAAGCCGGTAACGACGGAAATAATCAGTGCGGCAATGACGGCGATGCTGCTTAGAAAGCGTGCTACCGGGAGCTCGACGGGCCTGCCGCCGAAAAAGATGGTGTGCGTGTCGGGCAAGTCGCCGCTGTGGCTGCGGCGCAGCGCCAGGAAGGCGCTGCCGAGAATGAGAAAAGTCAGCACCGCAAAGACCGCGAAGGTCCCCCATTGCAGGGCAAACGTCTTCCAGAACACGCTCGCAAACCCCAGCGAGCCGAACCAGAGAAGGTCAACCCAATAGGAAACGGCGGTGCGCCCGCCGATGAAAATGAGCACAACCCCGGCAATCAGGACATACAGAATCCAGCGCGAGCTGCGGCGTTTGCCGCGCATCGGCCAATCAATGGTTTCGGGCATATTCCACCCCGCTCAGTCAATTCGTCCCAGCTGAGATACGCAAGCATTGTACAGCGGTGAAGTGCGCGAAGGTGACGATTTGGTCCGCGTTCAGATCAGCTCGTTCCGCCCCGTGATGCCGAGCTCTTTCACGATCTTGCCCACGTCCTGCGAGTGATTGCGGTGCGCAATCAGCAATGCGTCTTCGGTGTCGACCACAACCAGGTTCTCCACGCCCACCAGCGCAACAAATTTCTTCGGGCTGAAAATGTAATTGTCGCTGGCTTCGATGGAAATGTGGCCACCGGTATCGGCCACGTTGCCTTCAGGGTCGCCGCGCAGGCGCGTCTCCACCTGGTACTCGTAGAGCGAGGCCCACGAACCAAGATCGTTCCAGCTGAATTCCGCCGGAATGCAGTAAAGATTGGAGATGTGCTCGCCCTTGGCTGAGCGCGGCTCCAGAACCGCGTAGTCGACCGAAATGTTTTCGCACTTGGGATAGCAAGCGTGGAAGACTTCGTCGAATTGCTTCGTGCCCCAGGCAGCGGCAATGGTTTCCAGCAGCGGAGCGGTTTCAGGCAGGTGCTCGCGCACCGCGTTGGCCAGCGTCCGCGCCGACCACAGAAACATCCCCGAGTTCCAGTAGTAGTTGCCCGCGGCAATGAATTCGTCGGCGCGATTCTGGTTGGGCTTCTCGATGAAGCGGCGCACGTGCAGCGCGGTGTCGTTCTTGGCCAGGTCGCCGGTTTCAATGTAACCGTAGCCGGTTTCGGCGCGCGATGGCTCAATGCCCAGCACCACCATGTTTTCCCCGGCCGCGGCTACGGCGATGCCCTTTTGCAGAGCTTTCAGAAAGCGTGGCTCATCGCCGATCACATGATCCGACGGAAAAATGCCCAGTACGGCCGCGGGGTTCAGCCGCTCAATCAGAAAGGCCGCCAGCCCGCACGCCGGAGCGGTGTTGCGGGCCACGGGCTCCTGCACAATCTGTGCCGTGGGCAGCCCGGGCAACTGGTCGGCGATCTCCTGGGCTAGAAATTCGTTGGTGATCACCCAAGTCTTCTCAAGCGCAGCCAGTGGTTTAAGCCTTTCCACGGTCTGCTGAATCATGGAGCGCTCGCCGTCGAGAGCGAGGACTTGCTTGGCGCGCGCGCGCCGCGAACGGGGCCAGAAGCGGGTACCGCTGCCCCCGGCGAGTATGACGGGACGGAAATCAATAGCGTTCAACATTGAACAAACATCGTACCCGACAAAGACAACGTTTGCACAGGGCGGGATCAATTATTTTGGGACGGCCAATCCTGCTCGGACCGCGGGACCGGAACGCCCGGGGCCCAATCCAGCCCCGCCGCGCAGCCCCGCAGATAAATCGATTAAGGTCAGGCGCTTGCCTACTTCAAGTTGGTCAGAAACTCGCCCATGCGCCGCGTGCCCTCTTCGATATTCTCCCGGGTTACGGGATAGGAAAGCCGCAGGTGTTCGCCCGTCCCGAACGCCTCGCCGGGCACGGTGACCACGTGGGCCTCGTGAAGCAGCCGCGAGGCCATTTCCGTGGTGGAGCGAATGCCGCCCTTGCCCAGGTAGGCTGAGATGTTCGGATACACGTAGAACGCGCCTTCGGGCTTGGTGCAGCTGACACCTGGAATGGCCCTCACGTTGCCCAGCATATGGTCGCGCAGTTCGATAAACTCCGCGCGGAACTCGGCTACGCACTCCTGCGAGCCCGTCAGCGCAGCTATCGCGGCCTTTTGCACAATGCTGGTTGCATTCGAGGTCGACTGCGACTGCAGCTTGCTCAGGTTGGCCGCCACCGGCTTTGGCGCCAGGGCGTAGCCGGCTCGCCAGCCCGTCATCGAATAGGTCTTCGACAGCGAGCCCAGAATCACAATGTGCTCTTTAGCCCAGGTGAAGGCGCCGCCCGACACCGGCTTGCCCGCATAGTTAAGGTAGGTGTAGGTCTCGTCCAGAAGCAGAAAAATACCGCGGTCGTGGGCCAGATGGACGATCCGCTCCAGATCCTCGGCCGAAACCACCGAGCCGGCGGGATTCGACGGCGAATTCAGAATGATGGCCTTGGTACGCGGCGTGATGGCGTGCTCAATGGCGTCGGCGGAGATGCGGAATCCCTCCGACTCGTCGGTCTCGAGATACACCACCGTGCCGCCCGCATATTGAATGATGTCTTTGAAGCTCACCCAGTAGGGAACGGGCAGAATCACCTCGTCGCCATGGTCCACAAGAATCTGGATGGCATTGAACAGCGCCAGCTTGCCTCCGGCCGTAAACACCGCCTCGTCCGCCGCATAATCTGAGCCGAAGTCGCAGGCGTGGCGCTCCACGATGGCCTTGCGCAGCTCGGGAATGCCCGGCACCACCGTGTAGCGGGTGAAATTGGCCTCGATGGCGGCTATGGCTGCGTCCTTGATGTGGCGCGGAGTGGCGAAATGCGGCTCACCGGCGCCAAAATCCACCAGGTTCACGCCCTCGGCGCGCAGTTTGGCCGCCTCGGCGGCCACGGCCATGGTCGCGGACACTTCAATGCGGCCAATGCGATCGGCAAAGACTTTTGCAGGAGCAGAAACGGTCATGATAATTCCATCTTGCCAGATTTCCGGCGAACGACAAAATAAAGTGTGTGCGAAATACGCCGGCTGCGCGAAATTCCTGCCCCGCCCTGGCAATGCAGCCTGACTGGTTGCCCCATCCTTTCTCTCGGTCGCGTATCAAAGCGAACGAGAAAAGGGTGGGAATCGAAGCCTCAACTGCCGTTCTTGATCCGCGCCTTCAGCCGCTTGATCACATTCGGCGGCACCAGGCCGCTCACGTCGCCCCGAAACTGAGCACTTCCTTCGCCATCCCAAGCTGACAAACGAATTAGCAGTCTCCTCCTCCGTCCCAATGGCCCATCCATGACGGTGAATACTGCTTATCGGTAAGGCCAGACGCCGAAACGCATGCGACAGGCAATAGCGCGGCCGCTCCCCAAATTTAGATATGCGCAGAAAATCGGCGGTATGATGTTGCCAACACTCCGATGCGCGCAAAGTGGATCACACGGCTTCTGATCGCGGCGGTCTGCGTCTATCCTCTGGGGTTTCCGACTCTGCTCGTCTGGCTCTCCGGCGGCTGGCGCTGGGCGCGGGGATGGACCTTCTACGCTTCGTTGGCGCTCTGCGGCGGGGCCATCATGGTCTGGCTGTATTTACACGATCCGGGGCTGCTGGCGGAGCGCGTCCGGAGGCCGGGCACCGGCGGGGAATCGCGCTCCGACGCGGCCATCGTCGTGAGTGCGAAGGCGGGCTTCCTCGCCTGGTTGGTGTTGCCAGCTCTGGATCGGCGCTTCGGGTGGATGCCGCAAATCCCCCTTTGGATCGGAGTCTGTGGAGGCGCCCTGCTTGCCGCCGGTTATTTCTTCATCGTTCGCGCAATGACCGACAACTCCTTCGCGTCGCAGTTGGTGCGCATCCAGGCTGAACGCGGGCATTATGTCGTCGACACTGGGACCTACAGCTTCGTTCGCCATCCCATGTATCTCGGTGGCGCCCTGATGCTTGTCGGCGGATCGCTGCTGCTCGGCTCCATACCCGGCCTCGCTGCGGGCCTCGCCGTCGCGCTGCTGCTCGTGGTGCGCATCTTCGGCGAGGAAGATGTCTTGTTAAACGGACTGGAGGGGTATGAAGCCTATCGGAAAAAGGTTCGCTACCGGCTCATTCCCGGCGTCTGGTGAGCACGCCGATTACCCGGCGTTTCCGTTCTTGATCCGCGCCCTCAGCCGCTTGATCACATTCGGTGGTACCAGGCCGCTCACGTCGCCGCCGAAACTGAACACTTCCTTCACCATGCGCGAGCTGACAAACGAATAGCGTCCGGCCGGCTGCAGAAAGACGGTTTCGATCTCCGGCGCCAGCCGCCGGTTCATCAGCGCTGTCTGGAATTCGTGCTCATAGTCGCTGATGGCGCGAATGCCGCGCAGCACTGCCGAGCAGTTCTGCCGTCGCGCGAACTCCACCATGAGGCCGTTGAATGTCGCCACGGAGACGTTGCCCATGCTGGCCGCAACCTCCTTGAGCATTTCCACGCGCTCTTCGAGCGTGAACAAAGGATTCTTCACCGGATTGACGAGGATGGCGACCGTG
>JASHQH010000176.1 GCA_030037635.1 Acidobacteriaceae bacterium | reverse complement strand
CCTTCTCGATCTTCACGCCTTCGCGCAGCCGCTCCAGTTGCTCTGCGCTGGGCTGCCCGGCCACCTTCACCAGGTAGGTTTTTTCCACGCCCGACCCTGCATTCGTGAGCAGGTTCGCCAGCGCGCCGTCGTTGGTCATCAGCAGCAGGCCTTCGCTGTGAAAGTCCAATCGTCCTACGGGAAAGAGGCGCTCGCGCATCCTGGCGAAGAACTGCATGACCGTCGGCCTTCCCTCGGGATCGCTCGCTGTGGTGACGAACCCTCCGGGCTTGTTGAGCACAAAATACCGGTGCCGCTCGGCTCCATGGAGCAGCTTGCCGTCGACGCGGATGTGATCGCGCGCGGGATCGGCCTTGCTGCCCAACTGCGTCACCACCTGTCCGTTCACCATCACGCGGCCGGCGACAATCATCTCCTCGGCGCGCCGACGGCTGGCAATCCCCGCCTGGGCCAGAATCTTCTGCAGCCGCTCAGGTTTCGGCGCTTCGTGCCGGTCCGCGGCCGGCTCCGCGTCTTCGCGCTCTTCAGCGTCCGGCTCCGCCGCGGCTGTATCTTCGGCCTCTTTGCGCGCGTGCGCCTCCAACGCTTCCTGCGCCGCTTCCATTCCCGGGCCAGCTTCGAGAATCGCGTCCGACGCCTCGATATTCGTCTGGTTACGGAATGCCTCCATCTCCGAGGCGGCCGGACCCTCGACCTCGCTCTCAGCTCCGCCAGGGCCCAAATAGGTGTGCGCCTCCCCGCTGGTCACGTCCCCAATGGGATCGAGAATCGGCTCTCCGACCGCGTAGGAGCGCTCGGCCTTCGCGCTGCGTTTTCTCGTTTTGGTTGCGGGCTTCTTGGCCGCGCCGCCGGCTTTTTTCGTCGCGGATGCGCGCTTAGGCGTGGGCGGGGCCGCGCGCTTGCCGCTTTTCTTCCGGCTCTCCGGCGCGAGGCTTTTCGCCTTCGCACCGCGCGCTTTCGCAGAGGTTTTCGCCGCGGGCTCGGTCCGTTTCGCTTTTCGTTTTTCTGCCATGGAAGGGAAGCCTCGGTTTTCTGCTTATTCTGCGTCTCGTCCCGCTGTCTCGGAAGCGGGTTGCGCCGTTTCCTGAGCGGAATCCGCCGCGGCTCTCGCGTCGCGGTCCTCTTCGCTTCCTGTCTCGTCGCGCTCTACGCTCATGTCGGATCTGAACTCCGCCGGCTCTTCAGCTCCGGCGGCTACCTCAGGCTCCTCCAGCTCGCTGGCAGCCAGCTTCTCAAACTCCTCCATCGACGGCAGCTCCGAAACGTCCTTCAACCCGAAGCGCAGCAGGAATTCCTTTGTGGTTTTATAAAGGATCGGCCGCCCCACCACCGGTTTGCGTCCCGCGGTGGCAATCAGCTTCCGCGCCAACAGCGATCCGAACACTCCTGACGAGTCCACGCCGCGAATTTCGTTGACTTCCGGCGCCGTCACCGGCTGCTTGTAGGCGATGACCGCCAGCGTCTCCAGCGCCGGCAACGACAGTTTGAGCGGCGCCTTCAGGCTCTTCACAAACGAACGGACGATCTCGTGGAACTCCGGCTTGGTCGCCATGCGATAGCCGCCGGCAATCTCGCGAATCTCAATGCCGCTCGAGTCAGCCGCGTACTCGGCGATCAATTCGTCGAGCAGCTTTCTGATCACTGCACGCGCTTCCCGCTCTCGCAACCGCGCCCGGCGTTTTGCCGCTTCCTCCGCATCGCCTCCGTCAGGCTCGTTGGCTGCTTCGATCGACGCGTCGCCGCCCGCCTTGGCAATATCGCTGCTCGCTCCGGGCTCAGGGGCTGCTTCCTCGGTTGCCGGCTCAACGGCGTGCTCGGTTGCCGGCTCTTCGAGCGCCAAAGATGCGAACCCTTCGCTCGTGAATGGCAGGCCGGCATTCTCTGCTGCTTCTGAGGTTGCAGGCTCCGCCGCCGCGGCCGCCGCTGCAGCTTCCTGTTCCTGCTTCCACTCCAGGGCTTCATCGCCAAACAGCGCGGCCAGCTGCGCCAGCGTGACCGGCTCCTCGGCGGCGTAAATCACGGCTTCGAGCTTTGCTTTCAGGCTCATTGTTCAGCAAGCACCATCCTGTATGGTATCGGATGCACCTCCGCCTTCGCTCGGATCTCAAGCTGTCTGACGGTTTCCTCTGGTGGCCATTCGCGGGAGGTGGTCAAGGTTCTCGTTGACCACGGTGCCGACGTCAACGCCGGCGATTCGCAATTCGATGCGACTCCTGCGGGCGGGGCGATCGAATACCTGCGCGAATTGGGCGGGTTTCTCGGAATCGAACTAAGCGATCTCGCATTTGCGATTGAAACGCCCCAGGTAGCGTGGGTTCGCCGGTTTCTCGAGCGGTTTCCCGCGATGCGCCCGGCCTCTGACACGCAGGGCCGCCCGTTCAAGCAACTTGCCGAGCAATCCGGAAGCGCCGAGATTCTTGAGCTGTTCCAACTGAGTTAACGCGCGGCCTGAGCAGCCCGCCGGGCCGGACGCGCGCAGAAAAAAAGGCGCCCGGTGAGGCCGGGCGCCATCCTCCCCGCAACCCCGAAGGCTAAAGCGACATCTGGCGGAACAGCCAGTACAAGCTGCCTGACAGCAGCGCCGCCACCGGCAGCGTGAATACCCATGCCGCCGCGATATTGCGCAGGGTGGAAAGCTGCAGCCCGCTTTTGTTGGCTGCCATCGTCCCCGCCACGCCCGAGCTCAAGACGTGCGTGGTCGAGACGGGCAACCCGAAGTTGTCAGCAGCTGCGATCGTCGCCATCGCCACCAGTTCGGCGGCGGCGCCCTGCGCGTAGGTCAGGTGTTCCTTGCCGATCTTCTCGCCCACTGTGACCACGATGCGCTTCCAACCCACCATGGTGCCCAGCCCCAGTGCCAGCGCCACGGCCACCTTCACCCAGCCGGGGATGAACTTGGTCGCCGTGTCGATTTGTGCCTTGTACGTGTTCAGGACCTTCAGTTCGGCGGGCGAGAAATCGCCGACGTGGTTCTTCACCATCAGCCGGATGGCTTCGCTCACCACATACATGTCGTTGCGCACGTTGGTTTGCTGGCTGGCCGGAACCGCCTTGTACTCCTTATAGAGCGCCACTTCGTTGCTCAAATCGTTCACCAGCTCGCGCAGTGCGATCATGGTGTCCGGCTGGAGCTGCCTGGTGGCGACGAACTGCGTCACTTCGGCGCGCGCATCGGGTCCCAGGATGGCGTTCGGTTCCACATGCTTGTTGATCACCTGGTCGGCCTGCTGCGACGCCGTAACAAACGCCTGCACGCCTCTCGCCGGGACGGCGTGGTTGAGTGCGTAGGCCGTAGGCACGGTGCCGATGAGAATCAGCATGATGAGGCCCATTCCCTTTTGCCCGTCGTTGGACCCGTGGAAGTAGCTCACGCCCGAGCAGGTGAGGATCAGCAGGGCCCGAATTGGCCAGGGTGGCGGCGTGGCGCCTTCCGGCGCGCGGAACAGCGACTCGGGCGCTGG
>JASHQH010000175.1 GCA_030037635.1 Acidobacteriaceae bacterium | reverse complement strand
CTTTCCTGGTGGACACATTCGTGGTGCCCAAGCGCGAGATTTACACGCTCTGGTCCGAGTGCCGGTCCGAAGGCAGCGCGGCCCGCTGGGTCGAAGTAGCCCCACCGGAGATTCTGCCCCACCAAGTTGAGCGATCATCCTGAGCGAGTTCGCTGGCGTGTCGCGGCGACGAGTCGAAGGACCCGCATTTTGAAGATCGTGCCTGAAGTTGGCATCGCTCAGGGCCCACTCTCCAGGGCCTTCAGCCAATCGGGCGCGTTCTCGGGAATGCCGTGAAAGCAATCGTAGCTTGCCAGCCGCCGGCCCGTTTTCGAATCGGCAAGAACACAATCGAGGCTGAAATGGAATGGCGCCGCTTCATAGGCTACCTGCCGGCCGTTCGCCCAGAAAATCCATTTCCAGACGAAGGGTTCGCCGTCAATGCGATGCAGGACATGGCCGTTGCGAGCGATCACCAGGGTCATGGGAAAGCGCTCGTCGCCGTGACCTTCGACGGTGTAGTCGAGAGTCCAACCTTCGAATCCGTTGGGACCGTGGCGATGTACTGACTCGGTGGGGTGGTCTGCGGCGCCAGGGTTATCCTGCCCCGGCGCCAATACGGCGAAGAGAATGGCAAGCATTGCAGGCCATTGCCTGATCTTCATCGCCCCTCACGTTTCGACGCCAAAGAATTACGGGACAAACTCCGCTCCGCGTATTCTGCTCACTGCGTGCTCGGTCCCTCGTTCCCTCGGTCCCCTGTTCCCTGTCTTTCAATACCCGTTGGCCACCAGCCACGCTTCGGTCAGGTTGGGCATTTGCGCCTGGTTCGACCGCAACTGCATCGACGCCAGCTTCACCAGCACATCGGCTTCGATGTTCATGGGCGCGCCCACGCTCAGCGTGTGCAGGTTGGTGCGCCAATAGGTCAGCGGCAGAATCGCGATGGCGATCTCCTCGCCGTCAAACTCAGCGATGGTCAGGCTCACGCCGTCCACCGCCACCGACCCTTTCATCACCATCCACTGGCGCACGTGCTCGGGAACGCGCACTTTGAGCGTCCAGTCGGTGGTTTGGCGGTCGAAGGTGGGACTCGAATATGGGACCAGAGGTTCAAGGGAACGGAGTTCCCCGCAGCCATCCACGTGACCCTGGACGATGTGGCCGCCCAGCGGGCTCCCTGCAGCCGTGGGCAGCTCCAGATTCAAGAGCGCGCCGGCGGCGAGACGGCCCAGCGAGGTGCGGTCGAGCGTTTCCTGGGCCAGGTCAGCGTGAAAGTACTTGGGATCGGGCTCGAGCGCGGTCAGGCAGACGCCAGAGACCGCCAGCGAGTCGCCTTCGCGCAGGCGCGACGCGATGCCCGGCGCCTCCACGGTAATGCGCCGCACGCCGCCGCGATCCGCGAGGCTCACCAGCGCGCCCGTCTGCTCAATGATCCCGGTGAACATAAATCAATGATAGGGACCGAGGGACCAAGGGAACAAGAGAACGAGAAAACAGGGGGCAGGGGGTAGCCAATAGGGGATAGAAGGCCCGGAGCCTTCAGGCTCGGCCGTTTTGCCCGCGATTGTTCCCACCGCGCGATCCCGACTTTTGCCCCCTCCTTGCCTTTGCGGTCTACTCCCTACTGGCTACTCCCTATTCCCCGTCTTTAGAACTTCATGGTCACGCCCTTCTCGCACATATCGCCAAAAAGCCCGAGCAGGTGGGTGATGCCCAGGATCTGCCGCACCTGCTTGCCCAGATTGATGAGTTCCAGGCACGACCCGCCCGATTTGGCCGAGACGTAGAGCCGCACCAGTGTGCCCAGTCCCATGCTGTCGACAAATGTCAGGTCGGTAAGGTCGAGAATAATGCGCTTGCTGTGCGGAATGAGCGGATGAACCTTGCTGTAGAGATGGTCGCAGAGGCCTGCAACCAGGTGGCCATGACAGTGCACCAGCGCGGTCGTCTCTTTATGCTCCACGTTGAGCGTGAGCGAATGTGCAGCGTGTGCCTTCGTCATGCAGATGGACCTCGCCAGGGAAGTTTGCCGGGGGAAAGTTGCTGCCCATGATTCTCTCACAGAAATGCAGAGAGCAAGGGAGCAAAGTCAGCATGCCGGCGTTCGGCGGCGAGAGAAGTCTCGCACCCGCCCTGGCGAAGCTGGGACGGGGCACCCAGCCGGGGTCCCGTCAGGAAACAAGGGGACGAGGCAGCCGTCGGATCCGCCCCATCAGGCCGACAGCGCCAGATCGATCGTCTCCACGTCCACCAGCCCCCGGCAGCCGTAGAGCGCGGGCAGCACCCGCTCCGGAGGATGTTTGCGGCGCAGCGCGGCCACCTTTTCTGTGCCGGCGCGGTAAGCGGGCAAATACATGCGGCCCAGCAGCGGATGCCGTCCCCACGCACCCGAAAGCTTGTCGGCGCGCTCCTCGGTAACCAGAAAATCGCGCCGCAGCGCAGCGGCAACCTCAGGCTGTTTGCGCCCCTCGCCCCATGTCATATACGACGACTGGTTCTTGGCACCGTCCTGCAGCAGCGCCAGCAGCACGCCGATCTGCGCATCGTCTTCGGGCACCTGCGCCAGGTCGGTCAGTCCGTGCGCAATCAGAATGGCATTGTTGGCCAGGCCTTCAAACAGCGTGGCGGCGCGCGTATTCATGGTGAGAACCGTGGCTTCAAACCCCGCTTTGCCGCTGGTGTAAAGCTTCTGCAGATAGGCGAACGTGGTCACGTGGCCCGGAACTACTTCGTGGCTGACCAGCTGCTCGAACTCGGGATAGGAGATCTTGAGCGAGGCGTTGATTTCGTAGGTGGCTTCAAACTGCGGCGAGCGGTCGGCGTTGCGGGCGCGGCCCAGGTAGTTCATTGACCCCGAGAACCACGCGTCCTTGATGGGCAGGAAGTTGATGTTGGCGCGCGGAACGGCGGCCAGCTCAGTCGGCAAAAAAGGAACCAGATGCTTGGCGCTCAGATTGTCGAAATGCGCAATCACCGCCGCGCCAAGCGGACGCACACTGGCCATGGGGCAGATGCGGTCGTTGCGCCAGGTGTCTACGGCTGCCAGCAGGCTGTTTCCGTCGTGCGAAGCATAGCCGCCGCGGCCCAGCAGTTCGGCCACGCGTTCGCGCTTGGCCTCGGGCTGCGAGGGCTCGGGAGGTTTTCCGGTGGAAGCCTCAACGGCGCGCGTGTAAGGAACGGGATCGCCGCGTCCCGCTACTTCCATCGCCAGCTCCCACATCACTTCAAGGCAGATGGCCAGCCCGTTCAGATAAGCGCCGCGCAGGCCGCCGATCGACGCCGCCTGGCTGCGCACGCCCGCAATGGCATCGGGCAGATTCACCGCGCGCAGATATTCGTCCAGTGCCCCGCGGTCGATCTCCTTGCCTGAGACGCCGCCGCTTTTGCGCAGCCGCGCGGCCGCCGCGTGTGTGTAGGCCACAGGCAGCTCTTCGTCTGAGAACCAGGAATCGGCAATAAAGCGCCCGGTTCCCGAGGGGCACATCACATCACCGCCCCACAGGGTGTCGATGCCCAGGACAGCATCGGCAACGTACTTTCCTGCTTGATCCATCATCTTTCTTTCGCTCCCTTCATTGACCACAGCCACACATAAACCGCCAGACCCAAAAAAAGAATCGCCGAAACCGGCTGCGAGACAAACTCATTCGAATAAAAAGGCGTTTGAATCCAGTCCTCGCGGAAGCTGGGAATCAGGCGCAGCGCCGCGCCCAGCACACCGCCCAGCGCACCGCCGGCCATCAGGCCTGAAGCCAGGATGACGCCCCGCTCGCGCATCGTCGCGCCGCGCTCGCCGCCGGTTCTCTCGGCGCGCCGGTTCACCAGGTGCGACAGGATGCCGCCGGCAAGAATGGGCGTGGTGAGGCTGAGCGGCAGGTAGATGCCCAGCGCGAAGACCATCGACGATCTGCCCAGCATCTCCAGCACCAGCGTGATCAGCGCGCCGATGCCGAACAGCAGATAGGTGACCGGCTGGCGGCTCATGAATCCCACCACCAGCGCCTTCATGATGGATGCCTGCGGCGCGGCCAGGATCTGGCGCGTGTCGCCCGCAGCGGCTTCTCCGAATTGGAACGTGTGCGCCAGCAGAATAATGGTCAGCCCGGCGGTGATCGCGGCCAGAATCACGCCCAGGAACTTCACCTTCTCCTGTGCCGCCGGGGTGGAACCAAGCCAGTAGCCGGCTTTCAAATCGGTGATGAACTGGCCCGACGAGCAGAGCGCGGTGCACACCATCCCCGCAATGGCCATCACGAAGAACATGCCGGTGTTTCCGCTCAACCCGAAATTCAGCAGAACCAGGCAGGAGATGATGACGGTGAGCATGGTCATGCCCGATGCGGGATTATTGGCCGTAGTGGCGATGGCATTGGCGGCCACCGAGGCAAAGAAGAACGCAAACACAAGCGTGAGCAGCAGGCCCGCGGCGACTAATGCAAACGAGACCTTAAAACTGCCGAAGAAGACGGCCACCGCCAGCGCACTCACGACCACCCCCAGCAGAATGGTGATGATGGGGACATCGCGGTCGGTACGCTCCGTCTGGTGCACCTCGCCGTGGCGGAAGGTGCGCAACGCAATCCCGAAGGCCGACACAATCACGCGCAGCGACTTGATGACTCCCAGGATGCCCGCCGTCGCGATGGCTCCCACGCCGATGAAGCGCACATAATTGCGGTAAATCTCCACCGCCGTCATGTGCGAGATGGGCGTGACGCCGGGATAGACCGCCAGATCCATGTGGCTGCCGGTGAACCAGACCAGCGGAATCAGCACAAAATTGGCCAGAATGCCGCCGGCGCAAAACACGATGGCGCTGCGCAAACCCATCACGTAGCCCAGGCCGAGAATGAATCCGATGGCGTCGAAGTTGAACACCATCCGCCCCCGGTCGGCCAGCCCGCGCATGAAGGGGATGAACTGGAAGTTCAAATACTCCTTCCACACGTGGAAGGTGCTGACAAACAGGTCGTAGACACCGGCGATGGCCGTGGCCTGCAACAGCAGGCGCGCTTGCGAGCCGCCTTTTTCGCCCGTCACCAGCACCTCGGTGATCGCCGTGGCTTCAGGGAAGGGAAACTGCCCGTGCATTTCGCGCACAAAGTAACGCCGCAGCGGGATGAGGAACAGAACGCCGAGGCAACCGCCCGCCAGGCAGATGAAGATGGTCTGCACGGGATGCGGCGCCAGGTGCAGCGAATAAAGCGCAGGCACGGTAAAAACCGCTCCGGCAACCGTTGCCGCAGACGCCGCCCCGATTCCAGTCATGATCACGTTTTCGAGCAAACTGGAGCGGCGGCGGAACAGCCGCGCCATGCCGATGGCCAGAATGGAGATCGGGATCGCCGCTTCCATTCCTTGCCCCACCTTGAGCGTCGAGTAGGCCGAGGCCACTGAAAAAAATATGCAGAAGACTGAGCCCCAGAAAACCGCGCGCAATGTGATTTCCGGCTGGGTCAGTGCTCCGGAAACAATGGGGACGTAGGATTCGCCGGGCTTTAGCGCAGTGTAGGCGTTGGCTGGAAGCGACTGCGCCTCAGCATTTGCTCCTGTCTCCGTCGTGCTCACGTTCCACCTATGCTTTCTCCTCGCCCACGGCTCCGGCTGGCATGCACGCCCGGGGCGAAGTTGCGGCCGAAGCGAATTGTACGCCGGTGAACGCGTTTTGCAAGGTGATGGTGCGGCGCCTGCAGCGGCCAGACAGAGAAGAATGCGCGGCAGGACGAAACCGGCGGGAGTTGCGGTTTCAAGCTTGCCAATCCAGGGCGGGACCTATTTGCCGCCTGCGCGCGCGCGAAAAGCATAGACCCGGCCCAGCAAAGCTCCCAGTCCGGCGCTGACTGGCAGCACCGCGGTGTGCCAGACCAGGATGTGCGCGGCCTGGAAGTTCGGGCAGTGCAGCTCAAGCATGCCCACACCGGCCAGGCCGGCCAGCGTGCCGGCCACCAGCCCCGCCGCCACAGGTTTGGCGGCAAATCCTCGGCGCAGCAACAGCCAGCCGAGTAATCCGGCGGGGATGGCATGCAGAAGGCCGGCCGCCAGGCATGCCACGCCGGCGGAGATGAAATCGTCGGTGTGGTAATCGCGAAACAGGTCAGCAAACACGGCGAGAAGCGCAACCATGGTGAGCGCCGCCAGCGCGCCGGGCGAGACGCGGATTCGGCTGGCCGGAACCATCTGATGGACGAATCCGACCGCGGCCAGACCCATGAGAAGGATCAGCACGGGAAAGACCAGTGAGCGCTCCAACCCGTCCATCTTTGCCACTCCGAAGAAGCCGGCGCGCGCCGCTCCTGCCACAGAAACAGCCGCGCATAGAAGAAACAGGCCCGCGGCCATCAGCCACTGGGGCGGCAGCGGACGCACGGGGCGAAGCGAAGACTTGATCGCCTCGCTGATGCGTTCGCGGGCCAGCGGATCAAGATGCTGCGGAGTCTCCGCGGCAGCTTGCAGCGCTTTGTTGATCTCTTCGTCGTTCACAAGAGCCCTCCGCTCCTTCACTTTCCCGGGCGCCCGCCCATCGTTTCCCGCAGCTTCTGGTAGGCGCGGTGCACTTTTTGCTTCACCGAACCCACGGTTGTCGATGTGGCGCGAGCCACTTCTTCAAGCGACATGCCTTCCACCTTCAACATCGTGATCACTTCACGCTGGCTCAGTGAAAGTGGCGCCAGCAAAGCTTCAAGCCCGCCGGCCGCGCCGGCCTGGTGCGGCGTCGTCGAGGCCCCTTTCGACAATTGCTCCAGCTCCCGCTCTCTGGCGGCGATGCGCACCGTCTTCCGGTAGTGGTCGACGCGAATGTGCCGCGCAATCGCGTAGAACCACGGGATCGCCGGTTGGCCGGGGCGATAGGTGTGGCGCACCTTGTGAATGCGCAGCCAGGTCTCCTGCAGCAGGTCGTCGGCATCGGCGCGGCTCATCGATTGCGCAACAAAAAACCGGTGCAGCCGCGGGCTGATGCAGTCAATCAGGATCGTGGCCGCCGTGAAATCGCCCTGCTGATAGCGGACCATCAACATCTCGAAATTTTCGCCGGAGGGCATGCGCTGGAGGCGTCCAAAATGAATCTTCAACGAGATCGCCTCTCTCACGCAAACCTCCGGGCCGCGGCCGCCTGCTTGCCGCGTTCCATCGCAGCCCAAATTGGAGATTCGACTGAGAGCGAGGAAAAGTTACGCGGGGAAGGAAAAATTCAGCAGCCTTTTACTTTCGCGCCACGCCGCGGCCATGGCCGTAACTTTTCGCCGCGCGCCAGCGAAATCCCATCTGTAGTCGCGCCCTTCGGCCGGGAATCGCTCCCCCATTCACGGCGCCAAGCATCTTCATTTCAAACTTCCAGGAGATCCCAATGAAACTACCTTGCCTCTCGAAGCCTCTTGCGTGGCGCGCCGGTCTTGTCCCGGCAGCGCTGATTCTCACCAGTGCCCTGACGGCTCAATGCCAGACCGCAACCAGCCCGCTGGTGGTCACCAGCACCAATAATGCCGCCGCGAATGCCGTTGTGGTCTTCAAGCTCAACGGAACTCCTGCGCTGCAGTTGGCGCAGACCCTGCCCACCGGCGGCAAAGGCGGCGCGAGCACCAATGCCGGGATCGTGCAGTTTAACGGCCAACTGGGCGCAGTCGCCAATTACGGATCCAATACCGTCACCCAGTTGGTGCGTAGAGGCGATGCCATGGCCATCGGCGCGACGATTCTGCTGGCGGCCGATTGCACCAAGCCCGACTCCGTTGCCTTGACCGGCAGCCATCTGTTCGTGGTAGGCGCCAATTGCGCTGAGAGCCACGCCTGGCCATGGGGCTACGTCGACGGTCCGGTGGTCGGCCTCTCCGATCCATCGGCCGCGCAAATCGCCGTTGGCCAAAGCTGGGCCGCCGTCACTTTCAGCTCGGGATCTCTTTGGCAATTGCCGCTGACTGAGCAGGGTGGCACCTTGAATGGGTCAAGCACTTCCGTTCCTCTTCCCGGCGATGCCGACATGGTGCCGCTGGGAGAAGCCTTCTGGGGCAACTTGCTGGGCTTCACACCGGCCCACAGCCCCGACAGCTTCGCCATCGTGGACGCGAACGGAACATTGAACGCGGTGGTTGGCCCGGCTCCTTCGTATCCCGTCAACGCTCCCTGCTGGGTGGCGAAAGGTGCGGGCAATATCTGGTACACGGGCAACTCGCCAGGACAGGCGATCAGCATCTTCTTCAGCGACAGTCAGGGCGGCGTGTTCTACAAATCAGTGCCGCTGCCTGGTTCGCCATCCGATATCACCGTATCGCCCGATGGCAAGTGGCTTGCCGTCATCTACAGTGCTGCCGGCGAAGCGTATGTCGCCGTCTTTTCCATCGATAGCTACGGTGACTTGACGCCGGTGGCCGTTTCAAGCGCCATCGGCGTTGCGTCGTTCAGCGGCGTGGCGTTTAGCGAATGACAAGGCGCGGCATGGCGCCCCTGCCGCCGGCGGGAAAAATCAGTCAGCTTACTCGCCGGGCGGGGGCTTGTTCCGGAGCCAACGCTGGGCCGCTGGTAAGCGCGCGATACGCGAAGAAGAGCTTGGCGCGCCAGCGCAGAATCATGCCGAAGGCAAGCAGATAGAA
>JASHQH010000174.1 GCA_030037635.1 Acidobacteriaceae bacterium | reverse complement strand
GGTTTGTTTGACCCGCCCGTCCGGCGTTTGAAAGCCTTCCTTAAGCCTTTTCCGGGCGCTTAACTCAGCGGTAGAGTGCCATCTTCACACGGTGGAAGTCATAGGTTCGAATCCTATAGCGCCCACCAAAAGCGGCGAATCTTGTCGGTCTGGGGTCCTTCGCCCGCAGTGCGGGCTCAGGATTTCGCTTGCAGGCTCATGCGCCCGCAAGACGGCTCAAGTTCGAATCCCATAGCGCCTTAAAGACGGCCTTCGAAGACTTCAGACAGGCACAACTCACTGCGCGGCAGGAAGATGCAGATCCAGGTTTCTTGCCCGGTTGAGCTTGAGGGTCGCGGCGCGGTCGACCTCACTCATGGAAAGGCGCAGGTGTCTGTCGTCGGGGTCGACGTAGTGCAGGCCGTCGTCAGAGGCAAAGACCATGACGGCGGACAAGGTCGAACCGTCCTTGAGGACAATGGCAAAGGCCTGCGGCTGGGACTGAGAAGTTGTTGAGGACGCGGAGCGAGAGGAAGCCGCGTCCGCAGCCGGCCATTTGTATTCGGTCACCACCGGGTGGCCGAGGGCCTTGACAACGGGCGGCGCGGGCGGCTGAACGAACAGGGTTGACTGCTGAACAAAAGGCACTGGCTGAGACAAGTCGGGGTACGTGTCGCCGAAGTCGTCGTAAGGCAGAAACGCGTAGCCGAACCCGTAGGGCGACGTGCGCCGCGCGCGGCTGAAACCGGGGCGGCCCCGGGCGAAACCTGGCCCTCCTCCGCCATGGCGCTGGGCACAGGCATCATGCACCGCACCCACGACCATGAGCGCAAACAGGCTGAACAGGATCGTCCGCCGCATGACCGGCCCTCGTGAAGGGGAGTCTAGCACCCGGGCATGCGGTTGTACAGGTCCCCCGGGTTCGTCAAAGTTTTCAGTGGGCAAGCCCACGGGAGCGGCTGTTTTCTCAGCCTGCCCAGCCGCGCCGACCGCGCCGCATCCGAATTGATATAATTCCATCCATCATCGCAACGCTCGGAAATTCTATTGATTGCGAGAGGAGAGTCCGTGCGACGCTTCCTTTCACAATTCTCTGTCGCCCTCCTTGCACTTGCCCTTTCCGGGTGCGGCTCTTCGAGCGGGTCTTCTACCGGGACCACCCAGACCGGCCCGCCCCCCAGCATCACCACCATCAGTTGCCCGGGCGGAACGCAATACACCGCCTACGCCGGCTGCACCATCGTCGCTACGGGCGGAACGCCTCCCTACACCTTCTCGTTGGACTCGAGCGGTCAGTATCCCACCCTGCCCGAAGGCATGTCGCTCGATTCTCAGACAGGGGCCATCACGGCCTCCATCATTGGTGGCCAAGGCTCGTATACGCCCGGCATCATCGTGACCGACTCGGCGGGCAGGAAGGCCGAGGAGACTGACATCACTTTCTCGATCAACGGCAACAATGCGTATATGTCGAGCATCTTCCCGTCGACATCGATCTTCCACCATCGCGTCGACGCGGCCACCACTGGTTTGCCTGTCGACACTTCGCCGGCAGCGCCCATTTACATCGGCTACCAGAGCGCAACCGTCAAGGCGTTCTTCGGAAACATGGGCAATGCTCCGTGGCCCGACGGCATTCCCGGCATCGAAGTTCCTTATAACCAGCCGGATGTGCCGGTGACGACAAACCAGTATCAGTCCTATTTCACCTCGGGTCCCATTCCGCCTTATGCGCCCGTCGAGGGTACCGTCTACTCGGGTGGAGATCAGCACGTTCTGGTCTACCTGGAGGCAGGCGGCGGAAACAATCCCGCGCTCTATGAGATGTGGTCCTCTTCATTCAACGGCACATCGTGGACCGACGGCTCGAACGCGCTCTGGCCGAACGCCAACTCCGACGCCATGACACCGCAGGGCGAAGGCACGAGCGACGCCGCGGGTCTTCCGGTTACGCCGCTGCTGGCGAACGCCGACGAGGTGATTGGGACGGGCACACCCTCCGCGCCCAACGGCGTTATACAGCATCCCATCCGCATCACGATGGATAACCTGCTGAACTACTGGGTGTGGCCTGCGACCCAGACCGCGGGCGTGGGTACGTGCTCCGACAGCGGAGGCATGATTTCGACAGGAACCATCCTTTCGCAGTCCTCGCCTCCCTCGAGCTGCACCATGACCGGGCCGGCGGGCGAGATCTACCGGCTGCAGGCGTCGGTGGCCACACCGGACTGCGTGGCCTCTAGCCCGCAGTCGGCGATTATCATCACCGCTCTCCGTGACTACGGCATCATCCTGGCCGATAACGGGGATAGCGGTGGCTTGATCGGCACGCCCGACCCGCGTTGGAACGATAACGATCTGGGATGCCTCCAAAGTCTGACCCTGGGCGACTTCGAGCCGGTCAACGTGTCGAGCCTGATGGTGGACCCCGACAGCCAGCAAACGCAATAGTCAAGCCAAATCCCATTGGCGCTCATCGCGAGTTGCTCTGCCGCCTGCTTTGGAGCGCGGATGGTTCGACTTGAGTGCAGCGGTTAGGTATACATTGGCTGTGGAATCGCGATCGTGATGCGGGGCATTGAAGAATTCATCAACCGGTCGAATGTAGATGCGCCTGTCCGGGGATTCCTGCATCAACCTGCAACTCCGGACGGCAGTGGCCTTGTTCTGACTCACGGTGCGGGAGCAAACTGCGGGACTCTCCTTCTGACCACGCTCGCCGATGCCTTTTGTGCAGCGGGTCTCACCGTGTTGCGCTGCGATCTTCCGTTTCGCCAGCTTCGGCCGCACGGACCGCCTCCTCGCGGCAGCGCCGAACGGGATCAGACCGGGCTCCGCGCGGCCGTCGCCTCGATGCGTTCTCTCGTCAAAGGCAAGATTTTCCTGGGAGGTCATTCGTATGGCGGAAGGCAGGCTTCGCTCGTTGCAGCAAGCGATCCTGGATTAGTCGACTGTCTTCTGCTTCTTTCATTTCCATTGCACCCTCCCAAGCGCCCGGAGGAGTTGCGCTCGAAACATTTCCCCTCTCTTCGAACGCCGGCGTTTTTTGTTCACGGCACGCGCGATGGCTTCGGATCCCCTGAAGAAATGGAAACAGCACTCAAGCTGATTGCCGCGCCCGCCAGGTTGATCCTGGTTGCAAGTGCCGGACACGAGCTCATGACCAGCAGAAATCGTGAAGCGGTCAGCGATCAGGTTGTCCCGGCATTTCTCTCCTTCGCACCCGCCTGAATGAATTCCATAGCCAGCTTACCGGCAAACACGTTAAGTTGAGAGCTGAGGGCCGCGAATTTCTCTGCTGCGAGCTGCGCCCATGCCACGACCCAAAACGCGCTCCGAATTCGCGAAGGCTGTCGATCGACAGCTTGAGCGGTATCGCTCCATGCGTGACTTTAAGGTTACCTCGGAACCTAAAGGCAGCGGGGGCAGTCGGCGCCAGTCTGATGCCGCCGGAGCAGAGCCCTTTGTGGTTCAGAAGCACGCCGCCACGCGCCTTCACTACGACTTCAGGCTCGGGTGGCGCGGCGTGCTCAAAAGCTGGGCGGTTACCAAGGGGCCCAGCTACTTTCCCGGCGACAAGCGTCTCGCTGTTGAAGTAGAGGATCATCCCATGGAATACGGCGGTTTTGAGGGAACGATCCCCAAGGGCCAATACGGCGGCGGGACCGTGATGATCTGGGATTACGGCGAGTGGAAGGGGCTCGGCAACGTCGATCGCGATCTGGAAAAAGGAGATCTCAAGTTTGAGCTCAACGGCACCAAGCTGAAGGGCAAGTGGGTGCTGGTGCGCATGAAGACTCGCGATCACTCTGACAAGCGAAACTGGCTTCTCATCAAAGAAAGAGACGAGTGGGCTCAGCCCGAAGGTGCTCCTGCGATCACGGACCTGGCTCCGGATAGCGCGATTACGCACAGAACCATGGAGCAGATCGCCGAAAGCAAAGATCATGTTTGGGATTCCAGGCAGGGACTTCTGGTCAACGAGAAAGAAGGCGAATCACGGGCTTCAAAGCTAGCGCCCAAAGCCGACGCACGGTGGCGGCAGAAGATCGAGCGCTTGCTGCGCCGGGCGCCGCGCGAGGTGTTTCCCGGCTTCGTTGAGCCTCAACTTGCCAAGCAGGCGCGTACAGCTCCGGCAGGAAGCGACTGGATCCACGAGTTGAAGCTCGACGGATACCGCATCCAGATCCATGTGGTGCCCGGCACAAAAGACGCAAGCGACGCGCCTTCGGCAACGCTGTTCACGCGCACAGGTTTGGACTGGACGCATCGCATGCGAGGCCTTGCGCAGGCCGCCGCAAAGCTGATGGTCGAAAGCTGCATCCTCGATGGGGAGTTCGTTGCACTCGACCATGAAGGAAGAAGCAACTTCTCCGATTTGCAGGCCGCATTCCAGGAGGGCAAGCAACAAAACCTGGTCTACTTTGCATTCGATCTGCTTCATCTCAACGGGCACAATGTGCGCAAGCTTCCTCTCATCGAGCGCAAAGCCATTCTTGCGGAGTTGTTTTCGCAGGCCGATGCCGGATCCACCTTGCGTCTAAGCGATCACATCGAGGGCAGGGGTAGCGAGGTGCTTAAGAAAGCGTGTGAGCTGGGAGCCGAGGGGGTGGTTTCAAAACTGGCTTCTGCGCCATACACCTCGGGGCGCGGCAACACTTGGCTCAAGGTGAAATGCGGATTGCAGCAGGAATTCGTCATCGCAGGATTCACGCTGCCTGAGGGAGGAAGCCGTGGAATCGGCGCTCTGCTGCTTGGCTACTACGAAGGCCGCAAGCTTCGCTATGCGGGGCGCGTGGGAACCGGCTTCTCTGACGCAACGCATCGCGCTCTGCGAGACCGGCTCGATCCGCTGGTAACGAAGATTCCTCCGTTTCAGAAGATTCCCGCCGATGCGCGGCAAAAGGTCTCCTGGGTCAAGCCGAAGTTAGTCGCACAGGTCAACTTCTCCACGTGGACACGCGACAATCTCATCCGCCAGGCGTCGTTCCGTGGTCTGCGCGAAGACAAAAGCCCCAAGGAAGTGACCCGGGAAACGCCGGCAGAGAACGAAGAATGTCGTGATTGCCCGCCTATGTCTTCAAATCAGGTGACCGTGCCGGCGGCCGGCCGGAAGACGGCTGAACCGGTTCTGAGCGGGGTTCGGATTACCCATCCCGCCAAAGTCATGGACGCGCAAAGTGGAACAACCAAGCAGCAGATCGCCGAGTACTACTTTGCCGTCGCCAGGCACCTCCTACCGCATATTGCCGACCGGCCGCTCAGTGTGGTGCGTTGCCCTGATGGCATCGGAAAGCCGTGCTTCTTTCAGAAGCATGTCAGTTCGGGTTTGCCGGCCGGCGTCAACAATGTTCCTGTCCCGAACAGGAAAAGCAGAAAAGTGGAAGAGTACCTCACAGTGAACGCTGTGGAAGGCCTGCTGGGCCTTGCGCAGCTCGGAGTTCTCGAGATTCACCCCTGGGGATCGAAGAACGATTCCTTAGAGAAACCCGATCGCATCATCTTCGATCTCGACCCCGACGAAGCAATTCCGTGGCCCACGCTGGCCTCCGCGGCTCAGGAGCTGCGCGCCCGCCTGAAGAAATTGAACCTGACAAGCTTTGTAAAGAGCACCGGCGGCAAGGGACTGCATGTTGTGGCGCCGATCCGGCCTCAACATGAGTGGCCGGTCATCAAGCAGTTCTCACACGCCGTTGCCGTTCAGATGGAGAAGTCGAATCCGGCGCTCTACCTCACCAAGATGACCAAGGCTTCGCGGACCAATAAGATTTTTCTTGATTATCTGCGCAACGATCGTGAAGCCACGGCGGTCGCACCATTCTCTCCGCGCGCGCGTCCCGGTGTCCCCGTCGCGGTCACTCTGGATTGGAAGGAACTCCAATCCTCGACCCATCCGAGATTCTACGTCTCGAATTTCGCCACTTGGAAAAGCCGATTCCGCCACGACCCGTGGCAGGCAATGTTTCGGTCCAAACAGGTCCTTGAATTGAAAGCGATCCGCGCCATGGGCCTCAAGGTGCATTGAACGACCGGAATGTCGGGCTGCTTTGGGCAATTGACCCAACAGGAAGCTATTTTCGGACGGGGTTGAATATGGTTCGCAGCGAATCTGCCAGCTCACCCGTTCGCCGCTCTCCCGGCACAGAGAAAGACAACGCCGGACTGAGTGGCTCAACACACGCTTCGACTTCTTCTGACCACTTGCCGGGCGACGAATGGGCGCTGACTTGAACGCTGTTGCTGGGAGTGCCGCTGGGAACCGAGTTCGCGCTGCAGAGGAATCGCCGCTGCAATCGTTCAATGGCTGCAATATCGAGCCTGTAGTCTTCCTCCACCTGGCGCCGCAAAGCTTCTAATTGTTCTCGATTCATCTCGAACCTGCCTTCGGCTGCGACTTCGTGAGCCTGCAACGGCTCGATTGCGCCACGCCCCGCCGAGCTTCGGCCTGACGAAAGAGGCGGAAACCGAACGGCACACTGGTTCGCAATCAGCTCCAGCCGATTTCTGGCCACGCGAATGGCCGTCTTCCCTAACATCTATCGGCTGCGGCTCGTGACGGTTTAGCAAGAACGCAGCCAACTGAAGCCGAGAGGCCTCAGGTCGCCTTAGTGAAAGCTCATGGCGCTTGCCGGGACGGGCATCCACGATTCTTCATTAGCCCCGTGGGTGCGGAGATTGAATTTGTACCAGCCTCCACTAAAGCTTTCGCTTCGCTGGTCCTGCACCAGAATGGCGCCAATGCATTGAGGAGAACACCAGCGGCGTCACTGGGAGCGAAGGTCAGGCGAAGAGAAAACTAAAGATTGGATTTCTGCTTCACTCTTGGTGCACAAATACGCTAAACTCCAGACTCTCAGGGTCGATTCCCACCAAGAACCCGAGGAGGTTACATGGCCCGTCCCTATTGGACCGGGAACCTGCAGATTTCGCTGGTTTCTTTCGGTGTGAGCCTTTATGTTGCCACCGAAAGCAAAAGCCAGATCAGCTTTCACCAGATCAGCCGCAGAACCGGCGAGCGCATCCGGCACCAAAAGGTTCTGGAGAGTGCGGCCGAGAGCAACGAAGCCACGACCGCGGTGGAAAAGGACGAGATCGTTAAAGGCTACGAGTATAGCAAAGGCAAGTACGTCATGATTGAACCTGCCGAGCTTGAGAACCTTCGCGTTCCATCCAAACATACAATCGCGGTCTCGCAGTTCGTGGACACGAATGAGTTGGATCCCGAATTCGTGGAGAAACCCTATTTCGTACTGCCCGAAAACGACTCGCAAACTGAGGCCTTCACGGTTGTGCGCCAGGCGCTCGTAAAGACCGGCAAAGCGGCCATTGGAAAAGTCACGTTCGCAGGACGGGAGAGCATTCTTGCCGTGATGCCCGCGCTCCACGACGATCGCGGAATGATGGCTTACACGCTCCGTTTTCCGAATGAATTGCGGAACCAGAGCGACTACTTCCGCGATATCAAGGCGGCAGCCGTTAATGCCGATTCCCTGGAGCTCGCTGAGACCTTGATCAAGAAGATGTCGGCCAAGCTGGATCTGAATAAATTTGAAGACAGCTATGAGACCGCTGTGAAGGCGCTGGTTGACGCCAAGATCAACAATCTGCCCATTGCAATCGACGAAGCTCCCAGAAAACAACCGACCAACGTTGTCAATTTGATGGACGCGCTGCGCAAGAGCGTCGGCGCAGATACGCGCCTGGGCAAGAAGCCTCCAAAGAGCGAGAAAGCCGCCCCCGCAAAGAAGATCGCGCTGGTCAAGTCTCAAGCCAGGCGCAAGACGGCTTAAGTTTCGTCGGGCGACATCGACGAGCGATCCGGAGATCTTCCCGCGCTTATCGCGAAGCCAGCGCCTCCAACTCTCCCGCCGGTAGAGCGGTTGTGTCCTGTGCATCAACGACGGCGATCGTCGCCACATTGACCACGTCTTCCACTTCCGCCTCGCGCTGCAGCAGATGAACCGGTCTCGCCATGCCCATCAGAATTGGCCCCACAATCTCAGCTCCACCGACAACACTGCCCAGCAGTCTGCAGGCGATGTTGCAGGCCTCCAGATCGGGGAAGATGAGAACGTTGGCGCCGTCCCTCAATGCTGAGAATGGATAGTCGGTGGTGATTTTCCTGGGATTGACAGCGATATCGGCCATCACTTCGCCGTCGACGATCAGCGCCGGATCGGCATATTTGACCAACTCCGCCGCGCGGCGCATCTTGTCGCACAACGGATGCCGCGTGCTCCCGAAACTGGAGAACGACAGCATGGCGATGCGCGGCTCAATATCGAAACGGCGCGCCTCCTGCGCCACGCACAGAGCGATTTCCGCCAGGTCTTCGGCCGTTGGCTCAATGTTCACCGTGGCGTCGGCCAGAAAGTAGAGAGCGCCGTTGCGCGGGATCACAAGGTAAACACCCGAGACCTTGTGAATGCCCTCGCGAACGCCAATTACCTGCAGAGCAGGGCGGATGGTATCGGGATAATTCTGGCTGACGCCGGCGACCATGGCATCTGCATCTCCCATGCGCACCATCATCGACGCGAAGATGTTGCTGTCGCTCATCAGCTCTTCGGCCCTGCTTCGGGTTACGCCACGCCGCTGGCGGACCCGGTAGAACTCATTCACGTATTCGGGGCCCCGTGCAGCAGTCACGGGGTTCAGGATGGTCACACCGCTCAGCGGAACTTCCAGCTCCGCCGCTTTGCTTTGAATTTCTTCCGGGCAGCCGAGCAGGATTGGGTAGGCGATCTTTTCTTCGATCAGCCGGTGACACGCCCGCAGAATCTTCTGGTGCGTTCCCTCGGGGAAGACGATCCGCTTGGGATTGGTTTGCGCCTTGTGAATCATCGTGCGCATCAGTTCGTGTGCCTTGCCCAGCAGCTTCTCAAGAGATTCGCGGTACTCTGCAAGGTCCACCGGATTCTGCGCCACGCCGGTTTCCATTGCCGCCTTGGCCACGGCGCTCGCTTCCCAGATCAGCACGCGCCGATCGAATGGCTTGGGAATGATATATTCGGGCCCGAACTTGAGCGCGGTCCCACCGTAGGCGCGGCGCACGGAGTCGGGGACATCCTCCTTGGCCAGCGCGGCCAGCGCATGCGTGGCGGCCAGCTCCATTTCCGCATTCACGACAGTGGCGCGTACATCCAGCGCGCCGCGGAAAATGAAGGGAAAGCCCAGGACATTGTTCACCTGGTTCGGATAGTCGGAGCGGCCGGTGGCCATGATGATATCGTCGCGGACGGCCTTGGCTTCCTCGTAGGTAATCTCCGGGTCCGGATTGGCCATGGCGAAGACCACGGGCCGCGGCGCCAGCGACGTAATCATCTCCGGCGTGAAAGCGCCCTTGACGGAGACGCCGAGCAAAACGTCAGCGCCCACGGCGGCTTCGGCCAGGGTGCGCAGCGGCGTGTCCTGCGCCAGCCGCTCTTTGTAGGGGTTCATTCCTTCCGTGCGCCCTTTGTAGATCACGCCCTTGCTGTCTGCCAGGGTGAGGTTGTCCCGCCGCACGCCAAGCAGGAGATAGTGCTCGGCGCAAGCAATGCCCGCCGCCCCGGCGCCGTTGACCACCACCTTGATCTCATCAATCTTTTTGCCCGTGAGCTCCAGCGCATTCACCAGCGCGGCGCCGGAAATGATCGCCGTACCGTGCTGGTCATCGTGAAAGACGGGGATCTTCATGGTCTTGCGCAGCGTCTGCTCGATATAGAAACATTCCGGCGCCTTGATGTCCTCAAGGTTGATGCCGCCAAAAGTGGGCTCGAGCAACTGGCAGGTGCGGATAATCTCCTCGGGATCGTGGGTGTTCAGCTCGATGTCGAACACATCGATGTCGGCGAATCTCTTGAAGAGCACACCTTTGCCCTCCATCACCGGCTTGCCGGCCAGCGCCCCGATGTCGCCGAGGCCGAGAACCGCCGTACCATTGCTGATGACCGCAACCAGATTGCCCTTTGCGGTGTACTTGAAGGCATCCGGCGGATTCCTGGCAATTTCAAGACAGGGCACAGCCACGCCCGGCGTATAGGCCAGGCTCAGATCGCGCTGCGTCCGGCACGGCTTGGAAGAAACCACCTCCAGCTTTCCCGGCCGGCCTCCACTGTGGTATTCGAGAGCGTCTTGTTTCGCGATGGCCATAAGATCCTCCGGATTCACTCAGACAGTTTCGGGAGGCGAATTCGAGCTGCCAGTTTCGCACCTGTGAGGTCGTGACAACGCGAAAAAGA
>JASHQH010000173.1 GCA_030037635.1 Acidobacteriaceae bacterium | reverse complement strand
CGAACAGGCCAGCAGCAGGACATCGTTTTTGGTGCCGACGAAGACCTTGAGTTGCGCCAGCACTTTCTGGAACATGGCGCGGAATTCGGCCGTGCGGTGATGGATATCGGCCGCCGCCATGGCAAATTGGGCGGCGGGAAGCAGCGGCGTAGGACCCGGTGTATAAAGGCGTGTCTTGCGGATCATCGTCTCTCTCCCAAAATTCTCTTTGAAGGGCGCGCCGTGCGCACTTCCCAATCACAGAATACACAAATTTGTGGTTTATGTGCCTTTCTTCGAGAAGTTTTTACATTTTTCTCATCGAAGGTATGGCGAAAACTGGGCTGCCAAGGCCATGGCCTATCCAAAATCGATACAATTCTCTTTTGCCGAACCTGTCTGGAAGCTAGAGGCTGGAAGCTAGCGGTTCGGAGCTTAGGAGCTTTAGGAAGAATGCCAGAGCCCGGCACACTCGAAGCCCTGATCAGCCGGCAAATCGTGACCGCGATGAAGGCCCACGACGCGGAGCGGACCGGAACGTTGCGGCTGATCAAGACCGCGCTCATGAACAAGGCCATTGAGAAACGCGCAGCGCAAAAGCAGATCGACGCTGCACTTACTCAGGCCGAATCCGAGCAGGTCCTCGCCAGCATGATCAAGCAGCGCCGCGACTCGATTGAGCAGTTCACCAACGGCAACCGCCCCGACCTTGCCGCCAAGGAGCAGGCTGAGATTGTCATTATCGAGGAGTTCCTGCCCAAGGCTCTGGATGAAGCAGCCCTCGCGAAGCTGGTCAGCGAGGCTCTCGCGGAACTCGAAACCTCGCTGGGGCACAAGCCTACGCCGAAAGACATGGGGCCGGCGATGAAAGCGGTGCAGGCCCGGTTGCAGGCCGCGGCTGTGCGCGCCGACGGACGCGTGACCAGCGAAATTGTGAAACGGCACTTGACAGGCTAGGCTACACTTGTCCAAGCGAATCCCTATCCCCGGACCGTTCCCCCGGAATCTCCCCGATCGGACAGGGCACACACAGCAGGTCAAACGATTGCGGAATGGCACGGCTTCCGCCGCGTGGCTAACCTCAATCTCCGTAGTTGACCGCTGAAGGCGTTGGTCAGCGCCGGGGGCACGATTGGCCAAGCAGCGCACATTCGTCGAGACAGCGCTCCTGATTCTCTGTGGAATCGGGTTGGGGATGACCGTCGCCTGGTTCACCGCGCAAGCTTTCCAATTGCGAGTCGGACAGGAAGAGCTGCGGCGCTATGGTGTGCACGTTCTGGGGAACGCGGAGGGCATTGCGAAGGAGGCCCGAGCCATTGCAGAGGCAGTGGACACCGACAACCTGCCCTTTTGCTCTGACCAGGAACTGGCCTTTCTGCGGCGCACCGTCTTCTATTCCCTGAACATGAAGGAACTGGGAAGGAGCAAGGACGGCAAGCTTTACTGCACCACCAGCCAAGGCCGGTTGGCAGAGCCGTTCCAATCCCATGCCGTTCCTGATGCGGTTGATGGTAATGTCAGGTTCTACGCGTTCACGCCGCTTGCCATCGCCCCCGGGGCCGCAGGCATGGTGATTGCCAACCCCGACGTTTCTTTCGCCATCAACCCCGAGGCCTTCAAAGACAGGTACGACTCGCCGCCCATGATCTATACCGTCCTGTTCTACGCGCGCGACAGCCGCCGGACGTTTTACGCGTTGGGTCACCGCCAGCCGCTCACTGACGAGGAAGTGATGGCCCAGCAGATGGTGGAACGGAGCAGTGTCTTCTATCAGCCGCTCTGCTCCAGCACCTACCGGATATGCGTTGTCGTGGCCGAGCCGCGCGCGGCCATGCTGGTGCTCAGGAACCACAAGAGCCAGATCGCCCTGCGAATGGCCATCGGGGCAATGTTGGGCGGCCTCATCCCGCTCACGTTGATCCTGTTCTTCTCGCGCCAGCGCACCTTTGCACGGCAATTGCGCCGCGCCCTCCGCAGAGGCGAGCTGTCGGTGGCTTACCAGCCCATCGTGGACCTCGATACGCGCGCCATTGTGGGCGCCGAGGCTCTGGCGCGCTGGACCAATGGCGCCAATGAAGATGTTCCCCCCACCCTCTTCATCGACGCCGCTGAGCGCTCGGGTTTCATTTATGAAATCACTCGCTTTGTGCTCAGCCGGGTGGTGGAGGAGGTCGACGATCTGATGCGGCGCGACCATTTCCGAGTCAATGTAAACATCACCATGCAGGATCTGGGCGACCCGAACTTCTTCGCTCACCTGCGCCAGTGCATCGAGACGGCGCGGATCGATCCTGGCGCTCTGAGCCTGGAGCTCACCGAGCGGTCCACAGGCGATCGCGATACGGCCACCGAGGCTATTTCGCGCCTGAGAGCCTCAGGCCACAAGGTGTACATCGATGATTTCGGCACCGGCTACTCCTCGCTGGCCTATCTGCACGAGTTGGCAGCCGACGCCATCAAGATCGATCGTGCCTTTACGGCCACGGTGGGGACTCAGGCTGTCACAGCCTCGGTCGTGCCGCAAATCCTGGATATGGCCAGCCAGCTTGAGCTGGAGGTGGTGGTCGAGGGCATCGAATCGGAGCGGCAGGTGGAGTATTTCAGTGAGGCGGGCGGGGCGATTCTTGGACAGGGGTGGCTTTTTGGAGAACCGGTGCCGGCAATGCAATTCAAGCGCCAGTTCCGGACGGCCTTGCAGTGAGCCCGTTGCCATTCAGCCACAATCTGTTTCCATTCGACCCCAAAAAATTGCCGTTCACTGCGCAATCTTGTCCATTTCCCGGCGAAACTTATCCCTCCGAGGCGTGTCCAATTGACTAACCCGTTTCGGCCCGTGCCGGACGGGTGGTTCCGTGTGCCGGTCGCCGGCGTTATATAGACGGCCCAGCCCTATTGGGGCGGGCGGCGGCGCCACGGGGCGGATGGTGAGGGAGCGATGAAACCCCAGATTTTTCTGCGAACCTCCGGCATAGCAGCGGGAGCCGCGCTCGTAGCGCTCTCGCTTGGACCGGCACAAATGCTCGCCCAGCAATCATATCCGGCTCCGGCTTACGGAAGCCCCTACGCGGGCAGCCCGTACGGTAGCCCTTATGCGCAAACGGCTCCGCAAGACGGTTACGGGCAGCCACAACCTCCGCAATATGCTGAGCCACAGGCCCAGCCGTACCCCCAGCAGCCGCCGCAATATGGCTACGCCCAGCCGTCTTCGCCGGCGCCTTATGGGGCATCCGATCAGCCTTATCCGCAGCCGGATCTTGCTCAACCGCCCGCACAGGCTCCGTTGAGCGCCCAGGACCTCGAGCAGCTGGTTGCGCCTATCGCGCTCTACCCCGATGAGCTGCTGGCGCAGATTCTCACCGCGTCAACCTATCCCGCGCAGGTGGCAGTGGCCGACCAGTGGATCGACCAGATGCGCGCGCAGGGATATGGTTCGCCCGATCAGATTGCCGCCGGCGCCAATCAGCAACCTGACTGGGATCCCAGCGTGAAAGCGCTGACGGCATATCCCGACGTTCTCGACATGATGAACCACAATCTGGAGTGGACGAGCGCCCTGGGCAACGCCTACTACAACCAGCCGCAGGATGTGATGCAAACCATCCAA
The DNA here is from genome assembly GCA_030037635.1 of Acidobacteriaceae bacterium. Lineage (GTDB taxonomy): Bacteria > Acidobacteriota > Terriglobia > Terriglobales > Acidobacteriaceae > Telmatobacter. The sequence goes on along the minus strand of JASHQH010000173.1, from coordinate 8,747 downwards.
GTGTTGCGCGAGCGCGCTGAGCAGGCCGGCAATCTTCAGTCCACGCCGCAGGAAGAAGTGAACAACGACCAGGGTTACATCCAGCTCGCGCCCGCGAATCCTGAAGTCGTCTACGTTCCCACCTACAATCCCTGGGCCGTGTACGGCGCGCCCATTGCGCCTTATCCGGGCTTCTCGCTGGTGGGTGCGCTGGGCGCGATCTTCGGGGCACTGCCCATTCGCTACGGTCTCGGGTTCGCATTGGGCGCCTTCCAGCCCTTCGGCTGGATGGCATGGGGCCTGGACTGGCTGGCGCACGCCGTGCTCTTCGATCACAACCATTACTTCACCAACAGCGCCTCAGTGCACGATTGGGGCCTGCCCCGCGGCGGACCTCGCGCTTACAACGGATGGCGGCAGAATGCGCGCGCGCCCGGCGGCTACAACGGCGGATACCGTGCCTCGGGCATGACGCCGGGCTACAGCCAGCGCGGGTCATCGACGTACAACTACCGCTCGCCCGCCATGTCGCAGGCGCGTCCGGCTGAGCCATACCGCCAGGCGCCTTCGACTGCCTACAACCGCGGCTATCAGGGCTATGGTTCCACGCGCCCCGCGCTGCCCGGCGAGGGCTACGAGCGCGCAGCTCCGCAGACCTACGCATACCGCCCGCAAACCTATCCCAATCGGGCGCAGACCTACGCTTCGCCAAGCACGTTCAGCCGTCCGCAAACCTACAGAACGCCGAACTACGGATACGGTGCGTCGAATCGCTCCACGCAGGCCTATGCAAACCGTTCCAGCTACGCCAACCCCTACGGATCGTCTCGCTCGTTCGAGCCCTACACGTCGCGCGGCTATAGCGGCCGCTCTTCTGAAACCTATGGCAGCTTCGCCAGGAACGAGTCTTCAGGCGGCTTGCGCGGATTGGGCAGCGAGAAAGAGCCAAAGAGTTTTGGCCGCGAGCGCGAACCCGGGTATTCGTACAAGGCCCCCAAGGGCTTCGGCGGAGGACACGAGAAGGCTCCCAAGGCGAGCCACTCGGGCGGTGGTGGCGGCGGGCACCACCATCGGTAAGCAGCGAGGAGTTGTCAGCTAAAAGCCCCGGGGGTCCTGGGGCTTTTCTTTCGCCCGCTGAAGCGGGCTGGCGCTCGCGCCCACGCACCTAACTCCTCAAGCAATAATTAAATGGTAAATAGGGCATTTTAGGTACTATTTGATAACTAGGTAAGTGTCTGATTTTATTGGATCGGCGTTTTCTTGCGCTCGATTTTGCACCGGATCCGGTGCAATTTAAGCAAAAAGAAATTCATTTTGTCTGCTTGTTTGCTGGCTCGGGCGTCTGCGCCGCTTGGGCCGTGAGCTGGATCCTGATTTCACGGTAGCAGAAACCACGAAATAATCTGCAAACTGGACGCGGAATTTCGTGGTTTTTTTTCGAAGCTGCGTGATGCGACGCCGGTATTCCTTTGGCGCAACGAATTCATCGCTCTCCGGGGGGCGACTCAGCGACTCGCTAACCCGCCAGCCGCGGATGCACCTCGTGCAGTTCGCGATGCAGCTCGTCGACTTTCACGCGGGCCTTCTCCAGCGCCTTTTTTCCCGCGGGCGTGATCCGGTACATGCGCCGCCGGCCCTCAGTATCTTTCTTCGGCAGCGCCTTTAGGAGCCCTGCGCGCACCAATCCGTGCAGCAGGGGGTAAAGAGTACCCGGCCCGATGCGGTATCCGTGACGCGCGAGTTCCTTCATCATGGCCAGCCCGAAGATCGGCTCCTCGCTCGCGTGGAGCAGCACGTGAATGCGGATCAGGCCGTGGAAAAGTTCGCGCTTGTGTCTCTCCACAGGAATCACTATACAAGCGTTCACACAAGTTTGGCTTGACGATAATCGAATTTCGATATATGGTTTGCCGCAGATGGCTTCTCGGCTGCGGCACCATTCCCATGTCGCGAACAGACCCGGCTTTCGGCGCGCTCAGCTCGCCGTGATCTCATTTGCGCTCGCCGCAGCCTCACGCGCCGCCGCGCAGGGACCTCCCTACCAGACCGACGATCCGGTTCCGGTCGATTACAGGCATTACGAGTTCTACATCTTCGGCGCCGCGGACGGAACACCGGCGGAGATGGACTCCGTGGGACCCGCCTTCGAGTTCAACTGGGGCGCCATTCCGCGTGTGCAGCTCCACGCCATTCTTCCCTGGGGTGTCGTCGCGCCATCGAATAATCCCATCTACCTTCCCGGCGGCACGGGGCCCATTGAATTCGGCCTCATCGACATGGAACTGGGCGCCAAGATCGCCTTCATCAAGGAAGGCAAACACACTCCGCAGATCGGCAGCTTCACCATGTTCGAAATGCCCACCGGCAACTACAACGAGGGTCTCGGCGTAGGCAAGGTTTGGTACAAGCTGCCGATCTGGCTGCAGAAGAACTCCGGCAAATGGCTTTTTGACGGGGGCGGCGGCTACCAGGTTGTCCCGCAGTCCGGCTATCGCGATTTTCCCTACGCTGGCTGGCTCATCAAGCGCGAGTTGAGTGAGCAGTGGGAACTCGGTGCGGAAGTTTTTGCGCACGGACGCGAGGGCTTCGCCACCCCGCAAACGCAGAAGTCCACCCTGATTGACGTGGGCGGATATTACCATTTCAAACGCAATACCAACGAGCAGTTTCTATTCTGCTACGGCCACTCCATCGCTGGACAGACTGAGAACTACGCCTACGTTGGCATGTATTGGACCTGGGGCAAAGACCTGAAGAGCGCCGCACCGGACGAGAAGAAAGATCCCGCGGGTGCGCTCTTTCCTTTGCCGCCGCGCAGGAATGGGCTCTGAGCGCACTCGCACTTCCGCGCTGCCGTTTGCGTTCAGAAAGGACGTTGTGAATGGAAATCACCACGCGTAGTTTGTTGACGCTGATGCACGGCGTGGGCTTCGGTGCGCTCTACCTCATGGCCTGCTCGGGCGCGCTGGTTGAGCTTTACCGCCGCTACGGCGCGCACAACGCTGCCCCGCCCAGCACCCGAGACGAAGTCTTCCTTCGCACCTATCTCACGGCGATGGCCATCGTGGCCTGGCTCGCCGTGCTCACCGGCGCCTACATCATCTATCCGTGGTATCGCGCCGCTCCGCCCTCCGGAACCGTCGATCTGGCTGCATTTCCGCAGCGTTTGCTGCTCGCCAGTCCCTCCACCAGCGGTTGGCATTCCATCGGCATGGAGTGGAAGGAACACGTGGCCTGGATGGCGCCCATTTGCATTACCATGGCCGCAGCCGTGGAGTTTCAATACGGCCACCATCTCAAGAGTTATCCGCAGCTTCGCAACGCAATTCTCAGATTTGTGTGGATCTCGCTCTTGGCTGCGGCGGTGGCCGGCTTCTTCGGCGCCATGATCAATAAGAATGCGCCCGTGGAGGGCGGGACAACCATCCATTTAGTCCAGGGAGGCCGGCCATGAGCCCGACCGCATCCCGCAACGATTCTGGCGTTCCCACCGGAGGCGGAGCGGCTGCGGTGCTGGCTGCGGGCATCGGCTCGTTCCTGGTGGCCGTGTTTGCGCTTCTCGCCGACAAGTTCGCCGCCATCAAAAGCACAATGATCTTTTACCGGCCCACTGGGCCGCTTTCGGGAGTGACCACCTGCGCACTTGCCGCCTGGCTCGCGACCTGGTTCATTTTGCATGCACGCTGGCGCAACCGCTCCGTGGCTCTCGCGCCCGTGAGCACAGCTGCGCTGGTTTTGCTCATCCTGGGCGTACTGCTTACCTTTCCACCCATTGCCGATCTGTTTTGATCGCGAAAATGCGCCTGGGAAGCTGCGCACAAAAAACGCCGGAGCCGGCGTTCGGCCGGCCCCGGCGAGAAGTGCTTTCGTGTCGAGCTTACTGCCAGGCAGTTACCGCCATGTCGGTGAAATTGAGCCCGTCTATATGACGAGCCACCAGCACGTCTTGCCCGTTGAGTTTGAGCAGGATGCCCACTACGCGAATCTGGGCGTTATCCGTCACGTTGGCAAAGCCTCCGAATCCGTAGCGGAAATCGCAACCCGTGCCCAGGTAGACGAGGATGGGTGAGGGGATGACCTGACCGGCAAATCCGTTCACGTTCATCTCAAAGAAGCCCTGCCCCGAGTTCTCGCTGCCTGCAACCACGGTGCCGTTATAGCCCCAGTTCTGCAGGTGAATGCGTTTCACTTCAAACGGAGTCGCAGTCGGATCGGCGCCGCCCACCGAGATCTCCTGACCGGCCGTCAATGCCGCGTCGTTGAAGAGCACATTGGTGAAAGAGTTGTGCATCCAGTAGATGCCGTATTTTTCGTTTCCTGTGATGGTCACGTCGGCAAGATTGCCCAGCGGAACCTCGGAGAGACCGGATGGCAATACGGCGCGCACATAGAAGTTTATTTCGCTGGCCGCGCCCGACGAAGGCGTGACGTAGGTCACGAGACCGCGAGCGTAGAACTTCGAGTCGGTGAGGATGGCTATCTCATCGGCATCGAGCGTCTGGTCGGCGGGATCGAACTGACCGGCTACTTCCACGACGGCGTTGGTGCCGTCGGCTAACAACTGGCTCTCCGTAGCTCCGCCATCCCACTCCGTCGTACTGGAGAGGTTGATCGTGAAGTTTTCGCCATGCGGGCCGGTGATCTGGAACGAATCAGCGGTTGCACTGGAGAGCGCCGTGGTTACCGATCCGACGAACTCGTCAATATGAGCGCCGGTGTCGGTGCGGGCCACCGTGCTGACCTCAAATACCGGGGTGATGGCGCCCGTGAGGTCGCCGCCGCTGGTGGTGAGCGACTGCGCCAGATTGAGGTCGATGCGCAGACCGACCGGTACTCCTCCTGTTTGGCTGACGGTAAGAGTTTTGGGCAACGTAATGTCGATAGGCGTACTCGGCACCGTTGCTGCCAGGGGAGTAACCGTGGGCGGCGGTGTGCTGGTGTTCAGGTAGTCGATCTCATCCTGCGTACCCAGATCGATCTCCACGCCGTCGTACGCTCCTGGCTGAACATCGTTCATGTCCACCAGGCCCTGCAGGCCGTTGTAGCGGGCAAAGTCCACGACCACGGGGTTTGCGAGCAGGTTGTTCGACTTGGTTGAGGTTGTTGAATCGGTCAGATAGATATCTTCGAGCTGAATCTTGACGCCAGCCACAGATGGGATGGTCGCGGGTGCGTCGGTGCCAACCACAAACACCGGGCCTCCCCCGGATTGCGTAGCGGTGGAACCGGTAGTGGTGCTGCTGCAGCCCACAGTCACGAGGAGTGCTGCGCTCACCGTTAAAAGCGCCAACTTCATGAATCTCTCACTTGTCGAGGGGGACATATTCCGTTCGTCGCTTTCTGCGGGCTGTCGTGACCTGAGCGGAATCGGCCGCCGGCTAATCCGGCCCTCCGCTTCCATCGCCTGGAACGCCGCCTACATTGCGAGCCGTACCGTGTGCGCACAGGATGAGCGAACTGGCTAAGCCCTCAGCTTCGACGGGGGAAAATAAAACGTTCCAAGGCAGGCTCACGCACTTCAGCGTACGCGTGAATTTTAATTTCGACGGCACTTTGACGACTGCAAGTCATAATCGTGCCATCGATGAATAGGAACCCGGAAAGATTCTAGAAAGTTGCGCCGAATCTTTCTTTACCTGAAGGCGGACCACAATTACCTTCGTAATCCGGTCCGTTCCGGTTCAGGTAGTTCCAGGTTCTCGATCTGGATTTTACCTCAAAAACAGGGGCTTGCCACTTCAACAATGAGAGAATTCCTCGATGGGCCGGGCCGGCCGATAACGGCCATCAATTGCCCACAGAATGTGCAAACACTTGCAGGCGTTGATCGCGCGCCTGTTTCCAATTGTGAATGGATGGTGAAATTTTGTTAGAACACTTCAGACCGCACACCAGCGGGGATGGGCGCATGCTTCAGAAGGCCCAGCTCTCCAGCCAGCCGCTCCAGCATGGAGCGCGTGCGTGCCTCGGGAGGCACCAGCGGCAGCCGCACCGTATCGCCGCAGCGGCCCATCAGGCTGAGCACGGTTTTTACCGGCCCCGGATTCGACTCCCAGAAGTTGGCCTCGAAGAGACGCGAGAAGCGCCGCTCCAATTCGCGCGCCTCATTCCAGTTATTCTCGAGAGCCGCGTGAATCATGCGCGTCACTTCTGCCGGCGCTTCGTTCGACGCTACGCTGATTAATCCATGCGCGCCCTCGGCGATCGCTCCCAGCGCCAGGTTGTCATCGCCCGAAAAAACCTTGAATCCGTGCGGCATCAGATGCGCCAGATCGGCAAACTGGGTCAGCTTGCCGCTTGCCTCCTTGATGGCCTCGATATTGTGGGCCGCTGCTGCCAGCCGCGCCACCGTCTCCGGCTCCAGGTTGGCGGCCGTGCGTCCCGGCACGTTGTACACGCACACCGGCAGGGGCGCCACCTCGCGCGCCAGTGCCAGAAAATGCTGGAACTGGCCCTCCTGCGTGGGCTTGTTGTAATAAGGGTTGGCCGAAAGCACTGCCGCCACGCCCGGTACGCGCTTGAGCTGCGCCGCCTGGCGCACCAGCACGCGCGTGGAGTTGTGCGTGCACCCGGCCCACACCGGCACGCGTCCCCCGGCCGCGTCCACCACCAGCCGCACCGTGCGCAGCCACTCATCCTCGTCCAGCGTCGCCGCTTCGCCCGTCGACCCGCACGCTACCAGAAAGTTGATGCCCGACTCGATCTGCCACTCCACGAGCGCCCACAGAGCGGCCTCGTCTACTGATCCATCCGCCTTGAACGGCGTCACAATTGCGGTACCACAGCCTATAGTTTCCATAACAGCTCAAGTTTATACCTGTTCGCGATGACTCGCCGGTGGAAGAAATTTGCGAAATCCACAGCAAATTCACGCGATTTTTTGACACCGCGCTCACCTTCGTGATCGCCCCACCTTTTCTTCAGTTCGGGCCGGCGGATTCAAAAAGCGTGGAAGCCCAATCCAGGCTGTTATCATGCGCGGGTGAGTTGATTTTCAACTTTCCCCTGCCTTGAAGGAGCTGCCCCATGCATCCATCGCGCACTTGCTTCGCTCGCTTCCGATTCGCACTTCGATTGGCCCTTCTCTTCGTGCTGGCCGCGCCCTTGGCCGTCGCGCAATCCGGCCAGACCATCTCGCTCATCGTCGACGCTACGCAAAGCCCGCGCAAGCTGCTCCACGCGCGTTTGGCGATTCCCGTCAAGCCGGGCCCGCTCACGCTTTACTTTCCCAAGTGGATTCCCGGCGAGCACGGTCCCGACGGCCCCATCACCAGCCTCACCGGGCTCAAATTCGAAGCCGGCGGCAAAATCATCCCCTGGCAGCGCGACACGCTCGACGTCTTCACCTTTCATCTCGACATTCCCGCCGGCGCTACGGAACTCGACGCCAACTACGACGTGATTGAGCCCGAAGGCTTTTCAGCCACCGACAAACTGATGGTGCTGGAATGGAATGAAGCGCTTCTTTACCCCGCCGGCACGCCCGCCGCGCAGCTCACCTACCAGGCCAGGCTCGTGCTACCGCAGGGATGGAAATATGGCACCGCGCTTCCCGTCGCCGAGGAATCGGGGAATCAGGTTTCGTTCAGACCCATCTCGCTCGACATGCTGGTTGACTCGCCTGTCATCGCCGGCCAGTACTATCGCGCCATCGATCTCACGCCGCCCGGTGAACCCATGCACCACGAGATCGACCTGGTGGCCGACGCTGAGGAAGACCTGGCCATGAGCCCCGAGATGCAGAAGGAGCTGACCAATCTGGTTGCCGAATCGGGCAAGCTCTTTGGCACGCGCCACTATCGCTACTACCATTTCCTGCTGACGCTCAGCGATCACGTGGCGCACTTCGGCCTGGAGCATCACGAGTCGAATGATAGCCGCCTGCCCGAGCGCGCGCTCCTTGGTCCCGGCGCAGGGGTAATGGTGGGCTCGTTGCTGCCGCACGAATTCGTGCACTCCTGGAACGGCAAATTCCGCCGGCCCGCCGATTTGGCCACCCCCGATTTTGAAAAGCCCATGCAGGACGATCTACTGTGGGTCTACGAAGGCCTCACCGAGTATCTGGGCCCGCTGCTGGCTGCGCGCAGCGGCCTTTTCACGCCTGAGCAATATCGCGAATTCCTGGCCAACGCCGCTGCCATGCTGGGCCCGGGCCGTCCCGGCCGCACCTGGCGCCCGCTGCAGGACACCGCAACGGCGGTCATCGGTTCCGGCGGCGGCGGCTTCGGCGGAGGTTGGACCAACTGGCGCCGCGGCACCGATTACTACGACGAAGGCGACATGCTGTGGCTTGAAGTCGCCACCATCATCCACAACGTCACCAACGGCCAGAAATCCATCGACGACTTCTGCCACGTGTTTCACGGCGGGACCAACAACGGCGCCGAGGTCAAGCCCTACACGTTTGATGAGCTGGTCGAAACGCTGAACCAGGTTGCGCCTTACGATTGGGCGACGTTCTTCCACAAGCACCTCGAGTCCACGTCACCTGAAATGCCTGACGCGGGCCTGGTGAACGCAGGCTGGAAGGTCGAGTTCAGCGACAAACGCTCGAACCTGCCCGGCCGTCATTTCGGCGGAAGCGACGTCTACTCCATCGGCCTGCAACTGGGCGAAGACGGCAGGGTCGCCGATTCGGTGGTCGGCGGCGCGGCGTTTGCTGCAGGCATTTCACCGGGGATGAAGGTGGTTGGCGTGAACGGCCGCGTCTACGCGCCCGACCTGCTCGAAGACGCCATCAAGGCCGCTAAGGATTCCACCGCGCCCAT
>JASHQH010000172.1 GCA_030037635.1 Acidobacteriaceae bacterium | reverse complement strand
ACCCTCAAAGGAGTTGCGCCGTGAAGAAGAACGTGCAGAAGCCCACCCAACAAGCCACCAAAGATTTCTTCCCCCAGACTGCCCCACCGAACACGTCGAGACTATGCTCAGAGAGCGTTCTGGTATCCGTCCGCCGATGCTGAAAACTCGCGCCTGACGCAGTGCATTTGTTCTTACGGATCTCGGCCACTCAAAATTCAAGACTCACGGGAGTTCTGATGGCACGGACAATTCTGTACAATCTCGTTCAACTCCTTTTCGTACTCGGCTTCGCGCCATTGTATTCGGGAGTGCTTAGCCGTTTCAAAGAAATCATCCAGAGCAAGCGTGGGCCGAGCATCTTTCAGCCTTATCGAGACCTCTGGAAGCTTTTTCACAAGGACGAGGTTGTTTCATCGGAAACGACTTGGATCTTCCGCATCACTCCCTTCCTGGTGTTTATCGTTCCTCTGTTTGTCGCGAGCTTGATTCCTGTCCTCACGGATTACCCCTTGGCTTTCGCGTTCATGGGCGACATGCTCGCTGGCGGATTCTTCCTCGGCCTTGGCGGCTTCTTCGCGGCCCTCGCTGCAGTCGACACCGGAAATCCCTACGGTCCCATGGGAGCGAGCAGGACGCGAATGGTAGGATTCCTTGCCGAACCCGTTTTCATGATCGTGTTCTTCACCGTTTCATTTGTGGCCCAGTCCACGATCCCCTACATCGTTCAACAGAAGTGGGTGGCTAGCCCGGCGGCATTCTTTTCGCCGGCACACATTCTTCTACTCATTGCCTTTCTCATGCTTATTTTGGCGGAGGGCGGACGGATTCCCGTAGACAACCCTTCGGGCCACTTTGAACTCGCCATGATCGATGAATCGAAAGGCCTCGAGTATTCAGGGCGTGGCGCTGCGTTAATGAAATGGGGCGGTCAAATGAAATTCCTCGTACTCACCTGCATCTTTCTCAACGTGCTCTTGGCGCCCTGGGGCTTGGCCACGGATGTGCAGCCCAGTCACGTGTTACTGGCGATCCCGCTGATTCTGCTTAAGGTTCTCTTGTTCACGATTGTCCTCGTCGTAATCGAGTCGTCGCTTGCCAAGCTGCGCCTATTTCGCATTAGCGAGTTTCTTGGGGCCGCGTTCATCATCTCCGTGGCAGCGATGATTGCGAGCATTTTTTCAGTTTCGGCTGCGTAGAAGGGAGTCGATGGTGTTGAGTGCTCAAACACAGCTGATCGATGGGCTAAACGCCTTAACTGCGGGTTTGATTCTGCTCACCGCATTCGGAATGGTTGCAACGCGCCAGGTGCAAGGAGTGTTGCGCTTCTTCATCGTCCAGTCTCTATTTCTCGCTGCTTCCTCTTTCTTGATCGGATTCAACCGAGACTCCATTCACTTGATCGCGCTCGGCGTTATTACGATCGGCGCAAAAGTCGTTGCCATTCCATTGGTGCTCAAGCGGACCCTTCCTGATGAACTGTATGAGCGACGTGAAATCAACCAGGTAATCAACATTCCCGTGTCGCTTTTGCTGGCGCTTCTGCTTGCCATTGCGGCGGAGTTTATCGTTAGCCCCTTGGTGGGTATTTCGACGGATCCGGTGGTTCATGTGAATCTCCCCATTGGCCTCGCGGGAATTTTGATTGGTGCGTATTCCCTTGTCGCTCGCCGGGAAGCCATTCCTCAATTGGTCGGGATCTTGGCCATGGAAAATGGCGCCTTTTTCGCTGGCGTGGCAATCGCATCTGACCTTCCGCTCATTGCCGAATTTGCAATCGCAATTGACGTCATCTTGATTGCCGTTGTGATTGGCGTCCTCACACGCGACATTACGCGGACGGTCGGAACAACTGAAGCCGCAACCATGAGCGAATTGAAAGAGGAGCCTCATTTATGGCGCTGATGGCCGCACTTTGTCTTCCTCTTTTCGCAGCGCTTCTTTGTTGGATCAAACCGCTCCGCGGCTTTGCTTGGGTCGTAACCGTGACGTCTCTGTCTCTCGCTTTCGCCATGGCCGTTTTCACAGCGTCGCGGGTGCTGGAGTATGGAGTCGCTGTAGGCATTCCTCAATGGTTTGAAGCGGACGCTTTGAGTATCCTCGTCATCCTGCTCGTCAGCTTCGTCTGCAGCGTCGCGGCAATATTCGCGGGGGGATATATGCACCATGGTAGCCAGCAATCGCGGCGTCTTTGGTGGTTCTATTGTAACTACAACCTATTGGTATTTGCTTTAATCGTTGTGCCTGCGTGTGCAAGTCCGAACCTTGCATGGGTCGGAGTCGAACTGGTTACTTTGTTCTCGATTCTCTTAGTGGGGTTCGAAGGCACGCCCACCGCCTTGGAGGCGGCCTGGAAGATGGCGATCTTGACGATCATGGGTGCCCCGATCTCCCTTCTTGGCTTCTTTGTACTCTACTGGGCGTATCACATGGGCGGTGGTGGTAGCTTGGAGACTTGGCGAGGCCTTTCTACATCGGCGGCGGCGATGTCTCCAAATCTTCTCAAGTTCTCATTTCTGCTCGTCTTCGTGGGATTCGGAGCGAAGGTCGGCCTCGCGCCCATGCACACATGGTTGCCAGACGCCCACAGCCAGGCACCCACGCCGATATGCGCCGTGCTTTCGGGGATCAAGACCACGGTGCCGCTTTATGCGATTCTGCGGCTTCTTTCAATTGTCCTCTCATCTTCAGAAGCCCGCATTGGAAATTGGATGATAATCATCGGCCTGTTTTCTGTGGGAATCGCCGCGCTCCTTCTCCTTCAGGTCCGTGACTACAAACGCATGTTCGCTTATTCCACTGTTGAACACATGGGAATTATCCTGGCCGCAGCAGGCTTCGCTACTCGCGAAGGAGCATCGGGCGCAGTCGCACAGTTGATGAATCACTCGATCACGAAATCGCTCTGCTTTTACAGCGCAGGCGCTGTTTTGATTGTCCTCGGAACGCGGCAAATCCAGGATGTGCGCGGTCTGTTCAAGCTTTCTCCGTTCGCAGGTGCTGCGCTCTTGCTATGCTCTCTGGCGATCGCCGGTGCGCCGCCGTTTCCGATCTTCTTGAGCGAGTTCTCTATTTTATCGGCTGGCCTTCGATCGGGACACAACGTTGCGGTGGTTGTCCTCGCGACGCTGATTGTCATCGCGTTCGTTGCGATTTTCCTACAGGTAAACCGGATGTTGTTCGGCGATCCTGAGCCCGCCTCGACATCAGCCGCGGTTCCAAGAAGTGTTAGGACCGCCATTCTCATCGCAGCCGTGCCAGTCGTGGTTCTCGGTGTTTACATTCCTGGGCCGGTTCACTCACTGATAACGCTGGCGGCGCAGCAACTGGGAGGACATTGAGATGGCCGCCTCTTCATCACCTATTGCGGGAGACAGCACTGTGGTTATGATTGATTTGATCGCTGCACTTGAGGAACGCTTTGGAAGCGAAATCGCAAAGGGCCTGGCAAATAGTGGCTTCGTTATCACAATCTCTCTTTCTCGACCTCAGGTGCTGCCTGCGCTCTGCAAGTTTCTGTTTTGGGAACGCGGGTGCCAATTTGGCGGCATCATTGCGGAGGAACAATCGACTCTCTGGGAGATGCACTATGCGTTCCTGATGGCCGACCTTGGTTGGATCAATGTGGAGCTCTCCGTGCCGCTCGAAACGACGACGTTGCCCAGTATCGTAAAGGATGTGCACGCGGCTGATTGGCATGAGCGCGAGATAGAGGATCTGTTTGGAATTCGTTTCGAAAACCACCCCCGGCTCGGCGACTTCGTGCTGCACGATCAGATTTGGCATGAGGGGATTGACCCGATGCGCAAGGGCTTCTCGGCGAGTCGTCCTCAGCTGGAACGCAAAGAAGACCTTGAGTGGCAGCCGTTGCTGGTTGTTGAAGATCCTGGCTCCTTCGCGATGCCCGTTGGCCCGGTGTACGAAGGGGGAATTGGGGAGTCTCTACACTTTTTGCTGGAAACAGTCGGCGAAGATGTCATTCGGGCAGTGCCACGGCTCTTCTACAACTATCGAGCCGTCGAAAAAGTTGCCGAGGGCCGAACTCTGGGCAATGCGCTTCTTCTCGCCGAACGATTTGCTGCAACCTCAGCATTCGCCCATTCGCTTGCGTTCTGTCTGGCCGTCGAGAAAATCGCGGCTGTCGATGTTCCACCCCGGGCCATGGCTCTTCGTGTCCTTCTCGCGGAGCTTGAAAGATTGAGGCATCACGCAGGTGCGATAACCGCGATATGCGATTCGACCGCGTTGTCCGTTTCTTCCGCTCAAGCCTCGATTATCGAGGAGAACCTGCTACGCGCTTCCTGTGCTTTCACAGGCCATCGCTATCTGTTCGGTTTAAATACTCCGGGCGGCCTTAGCTGCGATTTTGGATCGGTTCAATGTAAGGCTTTGCTTGTTGCCGTCGACAAAGCTGAGAGCGATCTTCGCATATTGGAGAAGCGGCTCCGTCTCAGCAGCAGCTTTCTTGACCGCCTTGAAGATGTGGGAGTCGTGACTGGAGAAAGCGCCAGAGATTTGAATCTCGTGGGTCCAATTGGGCGCGCTTCCGCTCAGCATTGCGATCTTCGCAAAGCGTGCCCTTATTCCGGCTACGGCCGATACGCATTCGAAGCCCCCTCTGAGACAGAAGGCGATGGCTACGCAAGGCTGCGCGTACTTTTCTCAGAAGCAGCACAGTCAGCGATCCTCATTCATCAGGTACTTGAGAGTCTGAAGGAAGGTCCCGTTCGCGCTTTCTTTGAGGTAAGTCATGCAGGCGCGGCCTTGGGGTGGGTTGAGGCCCCACGCGGCGCCGCTCTTCATTGGCTACGAGTAAACGAAAATGGGGTGGTTGAGCGATATCGGGCCATTACGCCTTCCTTCAACAACTGGCTCGGGTTTCACGTTGCGGCAGAGGATTTTGCGTTTCAGGATTTCCCCATCATTCTTGCGACTTTTGGGCTGTCTGCGACCGAATGTGATCGGTAGAGATGAGGTCAGATGAGCTTTTGGTTTTGGCACGGATTGCGTAAAGGTGTTCAATCGACTCGGTATCCTGCACGAGCAGAGAACACACCCGGGGTTTCTCCGGGACGCCCGGTGAACACCGATTTCTCGAGCGCTGAAGAGGCTCGGCGCGCCGCGGCAATTTGCCCGACGGATGCAATAATTGCCCACGGAAAATCAACATATATAAATCACGGCAAGTGTGTGCATTGCCAGCTTTGCCTTCGGTCTTTGCCGTCTCCCATGAATTGGGAACCTGGGTACGAGTGGACCCGATTGCCTTCGAATCGAGCTGAATCGCTTCCACTGCCCTCAGCCTTTGCGAAGTCAATGCACATCATGGTCGTGGATGCCGGAGATTGCGGTGCGTGCCTTCGCGAGCTAAAGCAACTCAACAACCCTCTCTACAACATGCATCGGCTTGGGTTCTTTTTAACGGCTACGCCTCGCGCCGCAGATCTTCTGCTTGTCGTAGGTCCGGTCAGCGAAAACATGCGTGGACCACTGCTGAAAACCTGGGAAGCTATGCCGACCTCCAGAAAAGTGATGGCGGTTGGCGCCTGCGCTATTTCAGGAGGAGTCTTCGGCAAAAGCTTTATGTGCGCTTGTGGAGTCAGTTCGGTTTTGCCAGTCGATTTCGAAGTTCCCGGGAACCCTCCCCCACCTCTGGCGATACTGCATGGACTCCTGGTTGTTGCGGGACGAAAATCAGTAGGCCCCGTGCAAGAATCTCCGAAGGGGGACACTGCTCCATGGCGATAATTGCAGGACTATCGCTGGGTGCGATCTTCGTTGTTTGCGCCGGAGGCGTACTTTTCTCCGCTGTACTCGGGCGCAAGCACATCCCGGCCGTACTGGCCATAGCAGGAGCGTTTTCGGCGATTCTCATGGCCCTGACGTCGGCGGCTGTGCTGCTGGCCCACCAGGCTTTCGAGGTTGGCCTGTGGATATTGGATGGGTTTGGCCGTTTTACAATTCACCTCGACCCCCTGTCGTCGATCTTTCTTTTCGCCTCTGGTGTCGTTTACTTTTCGATTTCATTATTTGTTGGGAGCTTCCTCAGGAATCAGGGAGACGATGCGCACCCCACGCTGCATTTCTCGATCCTTTACTTTGCTCTCATGGCCGCGGTGGTGTTGATTCTCGTAGCAGGCGACACCGTCCTCTTCTTGATTAGCTGGGAATGCATGTCCATCCTGTGTTTTTTGCTGATCAACTACGATCCGCGTGGGCAGTCTGACAAGTCCGCCGGTTACATAATGCTCGCGATGAGTGAAGCCGGCTTTCTGGCGGTCGCCGTAGCCTTTTTACTGCTCGCCCGTTCTGCGGCGGATCTCTCGTTTGCGTCTCTGCGCTCGGCGAGCGGGTCACTCTCCCCACAGGCGCTATGGTTGACCTTCCTGCTCGGCTTCTTTGGCTTTGGAGTGAAGGCGGGGCTGGTCCCCGTCAATTTCTGGCTGCCGCGATCCTATACCGCCGCCCCTCCAGTTTTCGTGCCTGTCTTTGCCGGCATCACACTCAATCTCGGATTCTATGGAATCCTGCGACTCAATGCGGATCTCATGCATGCGGGCTTCGGGACAGGTCTGCTAGCGCTCATCACCGGCAGTGTCACCGCTCTGGTGGGCATCCTCTATGCAACGACAGACGGTGATATGAAAACCATGCTCGCTCACAGCTCCATCGAGAACGCGGGGATCATCGTGGCTGCGGTGGGTGCCTTTCTGGTCTTTCGAGCCCTCGACCAGCCAGTTGCGGCGGCGCTTGCGGTCTCGGCTGCGCTCTACCACATGGCCAATCATTCGGTTTATAAGACACTCCTTTTTGAAGGCGCGGGGCACGTGGAAGCTGCAACGGATACACGTGATATGGACCGTCTCGGAGGTTTGGCCAGGGTTTTGCCGGGCTTGTCGGCGATTTTTCTTGTGGGGTGCCTGGCAATCTCCGCCGTTCCTCCATTCAACGGATTTGTCAGCGAGTGGATGACTCTGCAAGCGTTGCTGCGTAGCGCGATCCTTGCATCAACTTCGGTAAGAATCGTCTTCGCGCTTTGCGGCGCCGCGCTTGCACTCACTGCAGCCCTGGCGGTGACCTGCTTTGTGAAGGTCTACGCCATGAACTTTTTGGGCATTCGCAGAGGTACGTGGGAGCCTCAGGCCAGAACGCAAGCCATGAGTAAATTCCCGCTGGCGATTCTTGCGGTCGTTTGCCTGCTCTTAGGGATCCTCCCAACCTATGTCCTCCCGATACTCAGCGAAAGCGTGGAACCGCTTGCCGGCGCGAGTGTTACTACCGCGCTCGTGCAGCCATTTTTTACGGCGACCCCTCAAAATGCTCAGCTTCCTGCAGCGTTCCTTCAAGACTTTCACAATTTGGGTGCGCAGACGGGCAAGGGATTCGTTCCCGGGCGAGGGCTCGTAGTGCTTCTTCGCGGGCTTGAGGCGAACCCGGTGGTCTTCGCAATGTCACCTTCTTATAGTGTGGTCGCCTTAGCCTTGCTGCTCGTTGTGACATGGTTCGTGGTGACCCGACTCACGAAACGACGGACGTTAGCCCGACGGCCACTCTGGGCAGGGGGCATTCCGCGCTTGTTGCCACTGATGACATACACAGGAACGGGTTTCTCCAATCCGGTTCGCGTAGTTTTTCAGGCCATCTTTCGGCCGAATATCACTGAAGACACACGCCAGACCGTCGCAGTGCATTTCCGGACAGCCATTCACAGGCAGCGCGAAGAGACGCATGTCGTCGACCGGCTGCTGCTGAAACCGATTGGAGCTGCCGTCCAGTGGCTTGCCGCCTTTCTGGCCGGTATGCACCACGGAAGATTGAACGCCTATATCGCCTATGTATTGGCGTTCCTATTGCTGGTGCTCTTTTTCTATCGGGGAGGTTAGAACTTGCGGAACGCCCCCACACCGCTGTTCACTCTTTTGCGCGCTTTTGAAGCTTAGAGACGCACCAGGTGAACTCAGGCGGAGGCTCCCGGCTTAGGGGAGTTCATGAATCCTGTTGGGCTGGTCTTGAGTCTGCTCTTCGTCGTCTGTGCTGCAGGGATCATCCTGGGAATCCTTGTACCCGAAAAGCGCATTCCCGTTCTTCTCGCCTGGGCCGGATCGATCGCAGCACTGCTGGCGCTGTATGCCGCAGGGGCTGTACTGGTTTCCGGCGGCGAGTTCCACCAGTCATTGTGGACAATTCCCTCAATTGGCACTCTGACGATTCTTTTAAATCCGGTATCAGCGTTCTTCCTTTTCATTGCCGCCATCGTCATCTTCGCAAGCTCAGTATTCTCCGCGGCCTATATGCAGCGCTATGTCGGCCACTATAGCCTGGCAGCTTTCAATACGTGGTATCTGGTTCTGTGTGCCTCGATCGTGTGGATCTTGCTCGAGGAGGACGTTTTCGGCTTCCTGCTCGCCTGGGAGGCAATGTCAATCTCGAGTTATCTTCTCGTGAACTTCGAGCATCGGCGAAGCGGAACCAGCCGAGCGGGTTTCCTGATGCTGGCGATGGGTGAGGCTGGCTTCGTCGCTGTCACCGTGGCGCTACTTATTCTCGCGACTCGAGCAGGATCGGGGCATTTTTCAGACCTCAGCATCGCCGCTGTTGCGCTGCGCCCCTTGCTCCGCTGGACGGTGTTTCTCCTTACATTCTTCGGTTTTGCCGTCAAAGCAGGCCTCGTTCCAGTCAATGCCTGGCTTCCACGAGCCCACCCCGCCGCTCCGGCGAATGTGTCTGCGATTCTTTCTGGCGTGATACTGAACCTCGGCCTCTATGGAATTATTCGCTTGGATTTTCAGATCGCACCCCTTCCAGCAACCGAAGCCGGACTGGTCATCCTTTTGACGGGAACGATCTCGGCTCTGGTTGGGATTCTTTACGCGACCACAGAAACGGATCTGAAGGGCGTACTTGCCCATAGTTCAATCGAGAATATCGGAATCGTGACTCTCGGATTCGGCGCAGGCGTCATCTTTGCGGAAGCAGGCTACCCGCTGATTTCGGGGATGGCAATGATAGCCGCCCTTTACCATATGCTTAACCACTCCATATATAAGGCTCTCCTGTTCCTAGGCGCGGGTTCGGTGGACGAACATGCCGGCACCCGTGATCTTGATCGCCTCGGTGGCCTGATGAGACTCATGCCGTGGACCGCAGGCGTGTTTCTTATTGGAGCACTTGCAATCTCTGCTGTACCACCGTTCAACGGATTCGTCAGTGAGTGGCTCACACTTCAGATTCTTCTTCGAGGTGTAGTACTCCAATCGATTCCCTTGCGCCTTGTATTTGCCGTCTGTGGAGCAGTGCTTGCGCTGACGGCTGCGCTCGCCGTTACTTGCTTTGTGAAGACCTTTGCGATGGGCTTTCTCGGGCTGCCGCGTTCCGAAAACGCGGCAAGGGCTACCGAGGCTCGTGGAGCGGCGATCGTGCCGATGGTGCTGCTGGCACTTCTTTGTCTCCTGCTTGGAGTGCTGCCAACCTACGTGATGCCGGCGCTGAATCGGGATCTTCAGCCTTTGATTAGCGCTGGCTCCTCCGATTCGCTCATACCTCCGTTTTTTACTGCTACTCCCGAAAATGACCAGCTTCCCCCCGCATTTCTTCAGGACTTTCACAACTTGGGCGCACAATCGGGTCAAAAGCTCCTTCCGGGTCGCGGCCTTGTTGTACTGCTGCGCGGCTCCGAGCACAATCCTGTCGTGTTTGCAATGTCGCCTTCCTATAGCATCGTCGCGCTCGTGATCCTGCTCGCTGCCGCAGGCATCATCTTTCTGGGTCTCACTCGACGGCGTGGCCTTACTCGCCGCCCCTTGTGGGCCGGAGGCATTCCGCGGTTATTGCCGCAGATGACCTACACAGCCACCGGCTTTTCCAATCCCGTGCGTGTTGTTTTCCAGGCGATTTTCCTGCCCAACATCTCTGAAGGCACTCGCGATACGGTTGCAGTCCACTTCCGCACCGCGATTCGCCGAAAACGCGCAGAAGTTCACGTCGTGGATCGTGTCTTCTTGCGGCCCATTGGTCAAGCTGTATATGGAATCGCCCGGTTTCTCGCTGGCATGCATCACGGCAAGCTCAATGCCTACGTTTTCTATGTGCTCGCATTCCTCTTGCTTGTGCTCCTCGTATACAGAGCGACATAGGAGCGATACGAGCGAATGCGGCTGTACCTTATTGCGTGCCCCTGTGCGACAAGAAGCGCGCATGGCTGGCGCGGATACTCTCGTGAGCTGCTCTCCGATCCTTCCACCCTAGTACCTTCGCGTGTCTGCCTCTGAAATCACGGTGCATGGAAAGGATATGCTCAATCTCCAGGAGCAAATTCGCCTTGGCGTCGGTGTAATCGCGGATTGAATGAAATCCGGCATTAGACGCAGCGCATGCAACGATCTTCTCGATCCTGACCTCATGATCAACGAATTCCAAAGCGCCGATTGGGCGGCCTCGCCTGACGCAGCCGGGATTGGGCGATGCGTCCCCCAGCATGAGGATTCCGAGCGGCTCTCCGTTTACGCAGAGAGTCTGAGGAATGAAGCCATAATTTCCGGGCAAATGAACAGGCAGATGAAGGGGCTTCACCGGACGAAAAACGCGGGAGTGCCTGTCATATTTGGTCGCTTTGCGATGGGCCACCTCAATCACCGCAGTTACCGTGTTGGGCGCATCTTCACCAAGGGGAAGAGCCAGAAAATCGGTCATCTGGTTTGTATTGCTCCTTTAAACAACGAGAGTTCGTACACGAGCAAAGAAAACTCCTGCGTACTAAGCAGGAGTCATCATCCCCTGTATTCAGGGGAACTTGAAGGTGGAATCCTTCACCACATCAAGGATATCACGGTTCGAACCTTTGCGCGAGATGAAGCGTGCGTGGCTCGCGCGGATACTCTCCCGAGCGACTCCAGAGTCCTTCCATCCAACCACCTGCGCGTATTTCCTCCTGTAATCCCGGTGCAAGGAAAGGACATGTTCGATCTCTCGAATAATATCCACTGGAGCGTCAGTGTAATTATGGACTTCGCGAAGCGCGGGACTCAATGCGGCGCAAGCGAGGACCCTCTCAAGCGGGACGCCATCATCTACGATTTCCAGGACGCCAATAGGACGCACCGGTCGGATGCAAGCGGGATCCGGCGATTCATCGCCTAATATGAGGACTCCGAGGGGCTCTCCGTTTGCACATCGAGTCTGTGGGATGAAGCCATAGTTTCCCGGGAAACGCACGGGAGGATTTAGCGGCTCCACAGGATTAAAGATTCGCGCGTACCGGTTGTATTTGGTAGCTCGGTTGCGAGCCACCTCGATTACTGCATTCACGGTGTTTGGAGCGTCTTGGCCAAGTGGGGCAGTGAGGAAGTCGATCATTTGCCGTTTTACTCCTTTGCGAGGGACACTCACGCAGGAGCAAAACAAAACTCCTGCGTGTTATGCAGGAGTCATCAGCCTCTGTATTCAGCGGCGCTTAATGGTGGATTCCTTCACCGTCTCGACAATAGCACAATCAATGACTTGACTTCCCCGTCGAATGGCACCGTAGCGCACTTTAGTAATTAGGGAGTCCAGATTGTCATAGCTTAGGAATGTCGCGCCAAGGATCATTCGGCAGATGAGGGTGAACCACTTCCGTAATACGCTTCGGCGAGGTCTGGGAAACGAAGAAGCCAATGTGTGAGATCGACTATGTGGCTACGCTCAAGCGCTCTGCGCAACCGTGGACTTTTCAGCCCGCGAAACAGAATCGCACGAATCACCTCCTCCTCATCCAGCATCTCAAAGCACACTCGGAAGGCCCCCTCGTTCGCAATCCGGTCGCGCAGAATGGTTGCAATCGCGTAGCGAATGCGATAGGAATGAGCCTCTGGATCGTAGACCTTTACGCGGTACATTCAGACCCCAAATTGCGGATTGCGCGTTTTGGCAGCTTTTCATCTTGCTTTGGGCGCGGCTTCAATCCTCCATCTCACTATCCAGCCACCCGATGCTTGCCCAGCACTCGTCCTTCGCCGTCAAATGCCGTGAACTCTTGCCAGCACTCGCCGGGATCATCCAGACTGGAGACCATCCAATCGATTCGCTCAATGCTCGCGCACGTCGCCTCCGGCCACCAGGGATGAGGTTGGCGGACGCGCGATGAAAAGCTGCCAAAACGCGCAAGGTGACGAGCTCGCTCCCCAACGAAAGGTCTCATTACATCAGTCATGAGGAGACCTGCTGTTCCGCCTCGAGGTACTCCACATTGTTCAGCCTTACTGAAACGCGCTCAATAGCCGTCCATGCGATGAACCCCAAGTACCTTCCCTTGGCTGTCGTAAGCGGTAAATTCGTGCCAGTCCTCCCCAGCGTCGCCGAGGAGGTATACCCTCCAGATGATCTTGTCGACCTTTTGGCAGATCTCCTCCGGCCACCACGCCATAGGGTGAACACGCTCCTTCGCTAACGTGCCAAATCTGGCGATTTGCCTTGCTCGCTCGCCTGTAAAGGTTCCTCGCACATGCGGCATGGAATGATTTCCGATGTTCTCTCAGGGCTCAGTCTTATCGACAAATCGTTCATCTTCTTTAGTCATGAAGTCCAAGCTTTTTCTGGCGGCAGCAGCCAGGAAGCGGTTTTCGCTTCGACTAATCGAGCGCAGAAGGGGTGCCGACCGTAAATCGCATAACGCGCCCAGGCCCTCCAAGGCCGCCTTGCGAACGAAGAGATCGGGGTCAACTGCCGCCAACCTCATCAAATCCGGCGCTGCTTGACGCACGCGGTTCTCGCCAATCAGCCAACAGATGCGCGCTCTGGCCTCGGGCAACGGGTGTGCGAGCGCTCCGATCAGTTTTTCTTCGTATGTTCGAGGGTCCAGAGCTAGATCGGCGCGGCAACCAGGACACACTCTGGTTTCGGAGTTCAATTCACGCCAGCAATGAGTGCAGTAAGCGATCATCTGTTAACCCGATGGCTAGTTGCTGTCAGATTTCGGCTTGCGGCTTCCTCATTGAATCGCGTGTCCGGGAGCCATTTGCTTACCTTCTCTATGCCTGCGCCGAAGACCCCTGCACGGAGCTGCGGGACAGGCGAATCACTTCGACGCGGGACATCACAATTAGCCCTTCCGCGACCATGGTGTCGAGATGCGGAAGAAGCTTGTTGATCTGTTCTTCCTGATCGATGATGCTTACCATAATGGGCGCATCTTTCGATAGCTTCCAATGACTTGAAGAATGAATTCTTGTGCTCGTCCCGTACCCTTCAATTCCCCTGTACACAGTCGCGCCGGCCATTCCCAACTCCTGGCACCTGGCGACGATTGCCTCGTGTAGCGGCTTCCCATGCCACTTGTCACCCTCGCTAAAGTGAATGCGCAGCATCCGGCCCTCAAATTGCTCTCTCATAACTTTCTCTCTCCGTCGTCAGGCGTAAGCGGCGAAGACGCGATTGCCTCTATCTGGTCCAGGCCCTCGGCACGATAGGCATACTTGATGATGTCGACGTTAGAGAGAACAATGAGCCCTTCTTGCACCATTTGTTCAACGATCGGCATGAACGCCTCGAGTTTTTCTTCCGTATCGACAGCTGAGAGCATGATGGAGCAATCGTGAGAAAGGTGTAGCGGCCGATCTTTGTGAAGCCGACGATGCGCCCCATAACCTAATATCCCTCGATAAACGGTTACCCCAGCAATGTCGTTCGCGCGCATCGCTTCAACGAGAGCCTTGTGAAGCGCTTTGTCCCGCCAGCGGTCTGCCTCGCCGATGTAGATGCGCATCATCTTCGCCTTGCCCTCGATCTTCATGTGCGCGGGTGGAATGTCGTACTTGGGTTGTGTTTTTCGCGCCGGCTTGGCGACTGTAGTTTCCTGCACCTCAATCATCCCCGTCCCGACGAGTTCCTCAAGCTTGCCAAGCAGCTCGCTTACCTTTTCGCGCGACTCAATGAACTCGATTTTGAGGGGAAGACGGTCGGAGACCTCAACGACGCTCGATGTGTGAATGTGATGGTCCGCCCCGAACCCCGCAACACCCTTCATTACCGTCGCTCCCGAAACGCCCCTGTAGAAAAGAAAATCGAGTATGCTCGAGTATGTTGCGACTCCGTGGTGTGTCGACCCTTCACTGATGTAGATCGACACCTTAAGAGCCTTGCCGGCATTTAGCATTTCCCCTCCCTATACTCTCAACCCACGCTGTCCAACCAAGAACTCAGCAGTTCGCCCAAGCGCGCCCCATCCCGAGCGATCCGGCCCCGGATCACTACGCAACTTCAGGAGCTCTTCCTTCAGCTGCTCGCGATAATTTCTAATGATTGAATCGATCCGGGCGGTAAGCATAATTGGCACTTTTTGACGCAACTTCAAGGCGTGCGGAATACAGAAAACAGCCTCCATCCGCAGCCATGAGACGATGTCAGGTTTTCCCAGCAAGGTCACCATTTCGCGGATCCGCAGCTCTTCCTCAGCAAGCACCTTCTGGCAAACATCGCAGGCAACAGGCTTATCCTCGATTGCACCGTCGTTGTGGTTGACCAGACCAAGGAAAATCTCTGCTGCCGCCTGAGCGTCTTGCACCGCGGCCACAGCCCACGCATGAAAGTTACAGAGATGATGGATTTCCCTTGCTGAGTCCTCCTGCAAATGAATCGCCTGAAAGTCCTTCAAAAAGCGGCAAAATGGACATCCTGGCTCATGCAACAGATCTTCGATTGATTCGCGAAGTACGAGTTGTCGATGAGCTCTCATGAGATTACCTCCGCAATCATGGAGCCGCACCAAACTGCGGCAAGTCCGAAGAAAAGGCTTACAAGAACGTAAAGAGCAGCAAGTGCAAACGCGCCTGTCCGCAGAGTCGAGAGAGTTTCCCACTCATACGTAGAAAATGTGCTGTAGGCGCCAACAAACCCAACCGGAATCAGAAAGCGCCAGGCGGGACTTAAGTCGGCGCGTTTGCCCAGAAACGTCAAGGCAAAGCCGATTATGATACATGCAGACACGTTAATGACGAAGGTTCCGTATGGGAACTTTGTGCCCATGCGGCTGGCGATTGTCGATCCCACCCAGTATCGGGCGATAGATCCTAGCGAACCGCCCAACGCAATGAATACGTATTTCTGCAAAATCTAACCTCCTTATCCCACATCAAGCCTGTTTTCCTTCGATTTCCCCATCTGAGTCCCACCTAAGAAGCCTCGCCAAGTCCTGGGCCAGTTCCGGAATGGATTCATCACCTCCAGAAAGCCCGCGGGCGCGATTGAGCTGCGCGCGGTACGCGTCTGCATATGAGTTCACAAAGGCCACCATTTTCTTGCTCGTCTGCTCGCCCCATAGATCGAGCGCTCGCCCATATCGGTGCAACTCTTCCTTAAGCAGGGGGCCAAGATGCTCACGAAGGGTGTTTCTCACGACCGCTCGCACAATCGCTCTTCCAAGCCAGCTCCAATGAGCGGCTCCTGTCTTCACGGAAACAACTTCGATCTCGAAGCGCGGAACTTCCCTCAGCAACAATTCGCCATCTGTGTTCGAAGGAATATCGGAACGAGACATCTCCTCGGCGATCTCTTTCAAAGAATTGACTGCAGCGATAAGGCTCTTCCGCGCTTTGGCAATAGTCTCGTCCACTCGACGCTGCACCATATCGTGGGTCCACTCAGAAATCTCGAACGGAGTGAAATCCCTCCTCTCCCGCGCACAGATGCGTGCCGTGATCATCTCTGCAAGTTCCGCTACAACGATTTCTGGCTGCTCTCCGAGCTCAAGAAATGCTTGACTAAGGGTGCTCCGCAGCTCGCCGATTTCTCCATTGATTCGACGAAGTCGCATTTCCATGTCATGAGCATCGATCGTGCGGGCGGCTTCTCTGCCGCGCTTCTCACGGTTGAGTGAGGTTTCGAGAGCCGCGATGACAGAGTCGCGAAGAGCCCCGATCTTTCTGGCTACCGATGCCTCGCGCAGAGTGCGGGCCTGCTCAAATCTTGGATACAACTCACTCTCAAAGAACTGATCGAGAAGTGGAGCGTACCCCGGCAAGGAGCTCACCGGATGAATCTGTGTGTTAATTCCGAGTTCGTGCTTTAACTGTGCTTGGATGTATCCCGTGACCCTGTGGAGATCACCTTCTCGCAACAGGTCCGACTTGCTGAGCAACACAATGGACGGAATACCGCCTTCATAAAGAAGGCGGAGTGTCCCGATGTCCTCATCGTTGAGAGCCACTCCGGCATCAATCAGCAGTAGGGCTAGGTCGCAGGCTGGCAAGTAAGCAAGTGTCTCGGCGGCTCCGCGCCGGGCAAGCGACCCCAGGCCAGGGGTATCGACCAGAAGTATACCTTTTTTGAGACGTGACGAAGGAACTTCAGCCATCGCTCGGACGATGTTGCGCACGTTTCCGGGATTGCCCTGCTCGGAAATGAGTCGCGAGAACTCTTCAAGGGAAACCTGTTCTACTCTCCCACTAGCAAAGGTCACTTCCGCGCGCAGGGAGTTTCCATAGCGCAGCTTCGTCGGCACAGCCGTGATCGGGTTCACTCCGACCGGTAGGACATTTGTATCCAGAAGCGCATTTAAAAGCGAAGACTTGCCACAGCTGACTCGCCCAAAGAGGGCCACTTCAAGATGATTGTCCTCCAAGCGATGTGCAAGAGAACCAACGCGTGCCCGGAATTCAACCAGGCCATGGCGGGTGATGATCTCTTCGAGTAGACGCAGGAGTGCGACATCGTGGCCGGTCTGCTCGAGCTCTTCCAGGCGGCTTTGAAGGTTGGTTCCGAACTCCTGGCGGATGTATCGCTGCATACTTTGCACAACGGATCGGAGTTCGTGGACTACGCCGGTCAGTTCGTCGGCCGC
>JASHQH010000171.1 GCA_030037635.1 Acidobacteriaceae bacterium | reverse complement strand
AGTTCATCGATGTAGATCTTGCGCACCAGATCAATGAATTCTGTTGTGACGTTTCTGGCCTGTTCGGCTGCCTCGAACGCGCGACGCGCTTCCTCATCCTTGATGTATTCCTCGGCAGTCCGGCGGAGGGTCTTGCGCTCCTCCGGGGCTTCGACCTTGATGCCGGCACGCTTTGCAATCGCTGCCGCAGTTGACTGGCTTTCAATGCGGCGGCGCAGGCCTTCAGCCTCGGTCGGGTTTATCCCTCCGTCCTTGTACTTTAGCCGTCGGCCTTCGTAATACCGCACTTCATATCGGAATTTATCCACGCGGACCGGTTTGGCATCGATCAGGGCAAATCCGAGCCGAATACGTCCGTTCGGGCTGCGCACGACTGAGGCTCTGGGCCAGCCTTCAGCCGTCTTGTATCGGATGACAAGGGTCGCTTTTCGGTCGTTCATATGTCAATTGTATTAACACGGCATTAACATGACAACAGTGATGTTGAAAACAAACAAGTTAAGTACAAAAATCGGAGAATCCCCCTCTCTCCGCCAGAGCTTTCCCGAAGCTTCTGATTCTAATCAGATTATCAAGCTAAATTGTTTAGAATAAAATGTTTGCGCCTTAACCCTATCGTTCCCTGGCGTACCCCGTAGAGAACCTGATTACCCCGTTTGCCGCTGATTTGCCTGACCACCACCGGCGGCATGTATGACTATGACTTGAGCAAGCCTTCGCGAAACTGCTCCTGCTGATCAGCGTCATTCTTAGGCCAGAATTCGGCATTGGTGTATTGTTTGGCGGCTCGCTGATACAGTGCTGCGGCGTCGGAGGCTGGGCCGTTCGCGCTGGGTGCAACTTGGGCAGCCGCACCTGGTTGGGTTACTGGTTGCTGTGCGTGCGTCAAATTTGGCACACAGCAGGCAATCAACGCGCTGATTGTTGTCAGGAGCGAGATCCGATTTGCCATCGCCAAGTGCCTCCACTCGTACGATCATTCATTGCCCGGATTAGGACGGGAACATTGAAAAGTCTGGTCGCCGTACTGCGGACGCGTTCCGGGATCGCCTGTTCTGGAAGGCCAATAGGGATCAGGGCACGCGAAATACGGTGCGTTGTAACTGTCTCCGGTGACTTGCTGCCCAGGAGTTATCGTCCCATCATCGTATGTATCCGGAGTACCGGAGGCATCGGATGCAAATGGGTGGAAGTAATTAACTGTGAAGCTACAGGTGTTACCGACTAGCGGAAGTGTCGTGCCGTTCGGGTTCTTAGAAAACGACAGGCAGCTAGAAGCTGGACTGGCGTAGAGAAAGGCGGCGGAGGGATTGCTTCCAGTGGAAGACGCCGGTCCGTTTCCCGGCGATGTACTGGTGCTTTGCTGCGTCGTCTGCTGGGTCTGCTGCGCTGCCTGCTGGGCCTGCTGTTGGATCTGCTGCATGGCCTGCTGCGGCGTGACGGTGCCGTTGGCCACTTCCTGCGCAACTTGCTGCGCGGCGGCTTGCGCCTGCTGAACGGCCTGGATGTTGGACTCCTGCTGTTGCAGTGCGCCGGAGATGGTCTGACCGTTGTTGATCATCCCCGTCTGCATTCGCGTCAGGGCGATCTGCTCGGAGTTGTTGACTGCTACCGGGGGCTGCTCGGCACCTAGTTGGGCCAGTTGCTGGCGTTCGTCCTGCGCCTGCTGCCGTTCCTGCTGCGCCGCGTCGCGGTCGTGCTGTGCAAGTCCGTTATTGAGACCAGAGTTGACCGCATTCGCGATGGCCCCAAACCCTCCACTGATGCCGCTGTTCTGATTGGCCTGCGCCTCGGCCTGCTGCGCGTCCGCGTCGTCCTGTTGCGCCTGCTGTTCGTGCTGCGCGATCTCCTGCGTCAGCTCGTCGATCTTGGCCTGGTGGTCCTGCTGCCAGTCGGCGGCGGATCCAGAGGATTGATCTGTGCTCGCTGTCTGTTGTTGTGGCGCAGGCGACGTTCCTGGCAGCAACGTGCGCGCCCAGTTGTCCTCATAGCCGTTTTCGTTTCCGTTGTCCCAGGCCCGTATGTACCAATTCCGCGCCTGAGCGAGATCCTTGGGGCCGGCCCAGCCGGCATAGTAAAAATCGCCGACCTGTTCCGCAGCCCACAGATTGCCAGCTTGGGCAGCCTGCAGATAGAAACCAAAGGCCTTGGCGAGATCGCGCTGCACGCCGTTTCCGCTGAAGTACATCTGCCCGAGGCTCTGGGCAGCGTCGGCATTGCCCTGGGCCGCCGCCTTCGTGAACCATGTCACTGCCTGGGCATAGTCTCGCGCGATGCCCCCCCAGCCGCCGGAGTAAATCATGCCGAGCTGATAGGCGGCCGCGGCGCTTCCAAGCGCAGCGGCTTTCTGGTACCACGAAACAGCGAGGGCAACATCTTGCTGGGAGCGGGAAGAGACAAATTGGGAACTATGTTGTTGTGCAAACCTGAGCTCGGTCGCAACCACTCCGCCCTTGCAGACGCTATCAAAGTCTTGGGAACGCGGCGGTGGTGTAAAGCCAACGGGCTCGCAGTTGGGCGCGTATTGATAGACCGCCGCAGCCAAAGTGTCATTTCCGCGCAATACATAGAGATCGCCCAATTCGCCGCAATAGTTGTCCATGATGTTCGGGTCGATGTCCACGCGCGGCAACGCGCAGGCGCGTTGGTAAGCGAGTTCCGCAGCCGCGTTGGTCACTCCAAGCGCACTCTCCACGGCGCCGCCGAGGGAGTCGCATTCTCCGGCGGCATCACCCATGATCACCCCGGCATCCTTCCACGTATAGCTGTTGTTGTTGCAGTGCTTCAAAGTCGCGCGTACGTCCTTCTCTGATGTATTTCCGCTTCCGGAAGCGGCGATCGCCTTCACATCAGTTGCCGGCAAAACGACCTTTTCGCGCAAGGCTGCCGCCAGCATGGCCAAAACGTCTGCCTGGGTGGGCCGAGAAGGCGATTCTTGTGCCAACACAGTGCCGAGCGATCCTGTGAAGAGAAACGCACAGAGCATAGCGGTTTTTCCCATTTTTAAGTTGTACCTTCGCATAAGCATGTCCTCCTCGTGTACGGCGTTCGCGGAAGCTTACTTTGCCGCACGCGACCCATCGCTCCCAAACCGAAAAACAATTCCCCCAGCAAACTGCTGCAGATTCAAGTTGGCCGTTCCCGCTGGCGAACCCGAACCGATCACCTGCCCTACGCCGTACTCGCCGCGCAGATCGAGGTGTGGGACGACCGTGAAATCCGCACCGAACTGGATCTGGTAAGCCGTTCCGGCCGATCCCGAAGACGATACATACTTGCCATCGTTCGTCGTCGCGTAACCGATTCCACCCTGCGCATACACGCGCACCGGCGTGGCTGGCGCTTTGAGGTCCGCGTGGAAGCTGACAAAACCGCCGGACACCTTATTACCGTATGCATTGCTGTTCGAGCCGCTCGCATGAAAACCGCGGAAATCCAACCCGAGACCTACCGGCCCCGCATGTGCGAAGTCGTGATACAGGCCAAACGTCACGCCGGGAGCGATAAAGCTGCCGTTGCTGCCGGCGGCAGTGTTTGCGGCCACATTCGGTCCTGCCAGGCGAGCGCCACCACCGAGCCC
>JASHQH010000020.1 GCA_030037635.1 Acidobacteriaceae bacterium | reverse complement strand
CCATGGCGGACGCCCTTTGCTTTTGCGCCAAGCCTCAGCCCCGGCGCGATGGGCGCCGGTTCCTGCGAGCGGTCCTGGCTCCGGGGTTGCGTGCCGCAGATTTTGCGGGTGTACGCTTTCCGGGTTTGCTTTTCGCAGCGGCTGGAGAAGGCGCCGCGGCCTTTTTTCGCCGGGCTGCAGCCGGCCTGGCCTTGACCTGCGCCTTTCGGCGCACGGCTTCGGTTTTTTTCTTCAACTCAGCCTTCAACTCGGCGTCGAATTCGGCGGGAGTGAGCGGACGCGCCGATTTGCGCAGCCGTTCAATGTCGTAAAAGGCGCGGCGCTCCGCGAGAAAGACGTGGACCACAAAGTCCACGTAGTCGAGCAGAATCCACTCGCCGTTGCGGCGGCCTTCTACCGAGTTCGGATAAACGCCGAACAAGCGTTTGAGCCGCAGCTCGATCTCGTCGGCAATGGCGACGGCCTGCCGGTCATTGGCAGCCGAGGTAACCAGGAAAAAGTCACTGAGTGCGGAGTCGGCAGGATCGAGCTCGAGGATGCGAGTGTCTTGGCCTTTTTTGTCTTCACAAGCCGCGGCAGCGGCCTGCACCAGGGTGCGCGTCTGCTTCTGCGCCGGCGGTAGATTCATGCGGTAGGACGGTTCTCCAAGCTCATCCTAACAAGACAGGGACCAAGAGACCAAGGGAGCAAGACAGCAAGGGAGCAAGGCACGAGGCGGTCTCAGCCAGGCGATAAGGGGCTCTCAACGTCACTACGAGCGATACAGGCTGTGCCGAGCGATGTATTCGCACACGGCTGCCGGGAGCAGATTGCGTTCCGTTGCCGGGTTACGGGCGGCATTTTGGATCTGGGCGCGGATCCGGGTCGCGCTGATCTCCACATCCAATCCGGGCAAGACATAAAGGGGAGCGCGGGCGCCGCTCTGGCTGGTAAGAGTGAACGCGCGGACTTCAACATGGCCGCAGGTGCGGCTCGCTTCCGGCGCAGCCTGGAGGGTCACTCCGGGCGGCAGCGCGGCCTTCAATCCTTGCAGCGCCTGCCCCGGCCGCGAGGCGACAATCAAGGGCGCTACAAACGGAACCTCGGCGGCGCGATGCCAGTGGCGCAGGCTCAGAAATGAATCGGCGCCGATCAGGCAATAGAGCACCGAATCGGGAGCAAGGGCGGCGCGCAATCGCCCCAACGTGTCGACGGTATAGTTGGGCGCGAGATCCCCCCTGGCATCGAACCTGGGCGCATCGGCGAGGGAAACCGCGAAACCCGGCTCGCCCTCGATGGCCAGCCGCGTCATGGCCAGCCGGTCTTCGAAGCTGGCGGTTGATCCGGCAGGTTTGAGCGGCTGCGCGCCCACCGGGGCAAAAAGTACTGTATCGAGTTCAAACGCTGAACGGGCGGCGCGTGCTACGGCCAGGTGGCCCAAATGCGGAGGGTCGAAGCTGCCTCCGAAGAATGCCACACGAGCTGCGCTCTGGTGCGGCAGTTCGGCGCGGTCAGGCGGCGGCATGGCTTCAATCGTACCGCGGCGGGTGCGGCCCGCTTCAGTGTCCTGTAAGCTAGAATCAGATTGCGCGATCGCCCCTGATCGCATCCGTTACCATGCGTTATTTCATTGTCACGTTGTCGCTAGCCGGTGTCATTGTTGCCGCTCTGGCGCTGCAGGTCCATTACTCCACGGCAACCGAGCCCTGCTCCATTAATGCACGCTGGGATTGCGGCATCGTGAATCACAGCCGGTACTCCATGTTCCACCAGGTTCCCGTGGCGGCGATTGGAGTGGCAGGTTACCTGCTGCTGGGAATCCTGGCGTGGATGCGGCGGCGGGTCCTGGTTCTGATATTCGCCATCATCGGCCTGGCATTCTCGCTTCATCTCTCCAGCGTTGAGCGCAACATCCTGGAGGTGTGGTGCCTCTATTGCGTGATCTCGCAGGGGATCATCGCGCTGATGACGCTGCTGAGCCTGGGGTGGGTGGTGGCGCAAGCCATGATGAAGCGGCGCGTGCAAGGAACCGCGTAGGGGCTGCGCGTCTGCCTGCTTTCGGCGCTGCGCGCGCTGATAAAATTGACTGAGAATTCATGCTCAGCAACTGGTACGCGCGCCGCATGTACGCCTGGGAGACGCGGCTCACCATGCGCGACGAAAATCGTATTGTGCGCCCGCTCGAATGGGGCTTCGAGTGGGTTGTGCCCTTTCTGAAGTCTCACGGTTTTGCCGACGCCGTCCCCGCTCCCGATGTGGAGCGTGACCATGCTGCGGCTGAAGCCGCCATGCTGCGCATCAACGAGCTCCTGGCCGGCCACAGCGAAGTGTTTTTCGGCTATCAGCGTCCCACCGACTTCCGGCTGGAGGCGCGCCATCCCCGGCTTTTCCCCACCAATGTGCGGCCGGAAACGCTGGCCCACGACGCCGCGCTGCAGCAGCAAGCCGCCGAAGGGAAGCTGGAGCCGGCGCAGTTCTTGCGCTTCACCTCGGCGGAGCGCACACCGTACCCTGAAAATGACCTGGTGAATGCGCGCTGGTATCCGGCGCCCGCGCACAAGGATCCGGCGCGGCCCAAGCAAGCCATCGTGGTGCTGCCGCAGTGGAACGCCGACGCCTTCAGCCACAACTCGCTGTGCACGCTCTTCAACCGCATGGGCGTCTCGGCGCTACGGCTGTCCAAGCCCTACCACGACATTCGCCGCCCCACGGAGCTGGAGCGCTCAGACTATGCGGTCAGCGCCAACATTGGACGCACGATTTCCGCGTGCCGGCAGGCCGTGGTCGATATCCGCTGCTGCGTCGATTGGCTTGAGGAGCAGGGTTACGAGCACTTCGGGGTTCTGGGCACGAGTCTCGGCTCCTGCTACGCATTTTTGGCCAGCGCACACGATGCGCGCCTGCGCGTGAACGCCTTCAATCACGCGTCCACTGCCTTCGGCGACGTGGTTTGGGCGGGGCAAAGCACGCGCCACATCCGGCAGGGACTGGAGGAAGCGGGCCTCACGCAGGAAAGGCTGCGCGCGCTGTGGGCCGCCATCAGCCCGGTGAGCTATTACGACAAATACCAGAGCGCCGAGGCCGGGGGACCTGACAAACGGGTCCTCTTTGTCTACGCAAATTACGACCTGACCTTTCCGCGTGAGTATTCGCTGCAGGTGGTGGAAGCGGCGCGCCGTTCGATTCTCAATTACGAAGTGCGGGTGCTGCCCTGCGGCCATTACACCACGGGAGAAACGCCCTACAAGTTCATCGACGGCTGGTACCTGGGCTGGTTTGTCTACCGCGCGTACAAGGCGCTGCGGGAAGAAAAGGCGTCGGGGCTGAATTCCCGCGCAACGCGCAAGAACGAGGTTGCTGAGGGAACCGTCTCACGTTAGCGCACAGCAGCCAGGTTCAACCGCAGCAGTTTCGCCGGATCGAGGTACGCGTCCTGCCAGCGCACTGCCCAGTGCAGATGGGGCCCGGTGACGCGGCCGGTGGCGCCGCTCAATCCGATGCGCTGGCCCAGGCTTACATGCTGGCCCTCTTTCACATCGATGCGGCTCAAGTGCATGGAAATGGTGAACAGTCCCAGCCCGTGGTCGATGACCACGCAGTTGCCCTCGTAATAAAGCGGACGCGCCAGCACCACGACGCCGCGGTTGCCTGCGCGCACCACGGTTCCGGTGGCCGCGCGAAAATCCATCCCTTTGTGAACGCTCGCCAACTGGCCGTTCAAGGTGCGCCGGGTGCCAAAGCTGTCGGTGGGCGGCGCAATCACCGGCGCGCGAAAATTGCCGGACCAGAGCGGTTGCGGCGCGCTGGCGGCAAACACTTTTGTCTTCAGCTCGACTTCCGCCTTGATGCGGGCAAGCTCGCCTGCCGGCGGCTCGACAAACTTCGGCGCCACGGTGAGCGCGCTGGTCCGATAGTGCGCGGGATGAATCTCGATGGTCTGGCTGAGATCGATCGCGCTGCCGCCGGCAGCCTTCGCGCTGATGAGCAGCGTCGAAGGGCCCACAGGCGCCTCCACATCCACGCCCGCCAGCGCGTACCAGCTCTTTTGATCGCGCCCGCGGAAAAACTCGAGCTTGCGGCCCATCCAGTCGCCGTCAAGTGACGCGCCGGCGGAAAGGTCGACGCGAATCAGCTCCGGCGAACCCGCCTCGACCACGGCTGGTGTGAGCGTAACAGCGGGCGCCTGCGAAGAAATGCGAGCCGGGGCCAAAGCCAGCGCCCCAGCGATCAGCGCGGCATATCCGAGGGTCGATCCCGGCTCCAAAACTCGCATTCAGGACTAGAATAGTGGAGCGTCCCGGCCAGCGAGCAGAGAATGGCTTTTCTCACCGCGGCCGCGGAGGAATTATGATCACTTCCCCGCATTTCAAATGCATTGTGCGCCTCCCTCTGCTATTTTCGGCGCTGGTGATTCTGCCCGTTGCGTCGCCGCAAAGCCAGCCGGCCGCGCCGTCGCGACAGCCGGTTCTGGTCGAGCTCTTCACCTCGGAGGGCTGCTCCGATTGTCCGCCGGCCGACGCGTTCCTGGCGCAGCTTGACAGCCAGCAGTTTGTTCCCGGCGCGGAAGCCATTGTGCTGAGCGAGCACGTCACCTACTGGAATCATCAGGGTTGGACAGATCGCTTTTCACTTGAGGATGTGGACCTGCGGCAGCAGGAGTACGTGCGGCAATTCTCGCTGCCCTCTCCGGGCACGCCGGAGTTTGTTGTGGATGGCGCTGAGCAGGTGGGCGGCTTCAATCCCAAACAGATCGTGCAGCAGATCGCCGACGCCGCGACGAAGCCGAAGCTTTCAGTGGAGATTGGCGACGCGCATCGCGCCGATGACGGCTCAATCAATTTTGCAGTCAAGGCAGCCCCGGGCGCCAAGGCGAATGTGGTCGCGGCCGTGGCAGAAAATACGACGCAATCTGCGGTTTCAGGCGGCGAGAACAAGGGTCAGACTCTCCGCAACGTGGCAGTGGTGCGGGCCATCAAGGATTTCGGTTCGAATGCTGCTGACGGGCGGCCGCTGCGGCTCTCCAGCTCCGATTTGCTGCATGCAGAAAAAGACGGCGAACCGCTGCGGCTCGTCGTCTTTCTCGTCAGCCATAAGGACCATCGCGTGGTGGGAGTCGCGGAGAAGACCCTGAATCCCTGAATGCGGCCCAGTGTTGCAGGCCTGTGTTCAAGTGGGGCGCTGAATGAGCGCGATTACGCCGCGATACGCCGGCTCGATTCGCTGCGGCGATTCGCGCGCTAATGATGCGAAGTCTCGCCTTCGCGTCATAATGGCTGAATGGTGGCGATTGAACCCATCACGCTTGCGAACCTGGCGCTGTTCAAAGCCGTTCGGCTTCGCGCTCTCAGCGATGCTCCCAGCGCCTTCGGCTCAACTTATGCGCGAGAGAGCCAGATGAGTGACGAAGAGTGGAAGAATCGCGCTGTGCGTTGGAACGGCGAGGCGGGGATCGGATTTCTTGCCATGGAGGGGAGCGAAGGCTGCGGAATTGCGGGCTGCCTTCTCGATCCCGGCGATGGATCGCGCGCGCAGCTGATCTCGATGTGGACCGCGCCGCCGCATCGGCAGCAGGGCATCGGCCGCATGCTGGTCGAACAAGTGGCGGCGTGGGCGCGCGGGCGCGGAGCGAAGAGACTTCATCTCTGCGTGACGTCAAGCAATCAACCGGCCATGCTTTTTTACCAGCGCCTGGGATTCGTCCGGACCGGCCGCATCCTTCCCTACCCCAACGATCCGGCGCTGAGCAAGTACGAGATGGCGCGAGCGCTCGCTTGAGCCG
This sequence comes from Acidobacteriaceae bacterium, assembly GCA_030037635.1. Lineage (GTDB taxonomy): Bacteria > Acidobacteriota > Terriglobia > Terriglobales > Acidobacteriaceae > Telmatobacter. The sequence goes on along the minus strand of JASHQH010000020.1, from coordinate 15,140 downwards.
GAAGGGTTTCTGCCCACGCCCGGAAAAACCCAACGCGGTTCAGCGTCTGCGTGAGGCTTGACAAGCGTATATACATCTGATATACGCTAAGATTTAATGTGAACTCTGTCAGGGCTCGGCGCGCGACACGAGCGCAGCGAAGGGTTTATGAAGACAATGTCTGAACGAATTAAGCGGCGTCTTCGCCGCGACCGGCCCATGACCACGATCAGCATAAGAATCCCTGAGGACGTGATCGACGATCTGAAAGAGGTTGCGCCGAAGCTGGGGTTCTTGGGGTACCAGCCCTTGATTCGGGCCTACGTCGGCCAGGGCCTGCGCATGGACCTGGCGCGACTAGAGCGGCCGGAACTCGCCCGATTGGAAAAGAGCCTGCGCCGGCACGGGGTGAGGAGTGGTGTGATTTCCGCTGTGCTCGACGAGGCGGCACAACGAAGCGCTTAGCCTGCGGCATGCCGGTTTCCACCGGCCCGGGGCAATAGCTAAAATCAAACTATGACTGACCGCATGTCGCTCCCGCTTGCCCAAGCCGATCCTGAGGCCGCCGCCGCCATTGACAACGAAACCCTCCGCCAGCACGAGGGCCTGGAGATGATCGCCAGCGAAAACTTCGTCTCAGAAGCGGTGCTGGAGGCGGCCGGCTCGGTCTTCACCAACAAATATGCCGAGGGCTACCCGGGCCGCCGCTATTACGGCGGCTGCGAGTACGCCGATGTGGTGGAGAACCTGGCCCGCGATCGCGCGCGCCAGCTCTTCGGCGGGGAGCACATCAACGTGCAGCCTCACTCCGGCTCGCAGGCCAATGCTTCGGCGTACGCGGCCGTGTTGCAGCCGGGCGACACCATTCTCGGTCTCGACCTTTCGCACGGCGGTCACCTGACGCACGGCCATCGCCTGAGCTTCAGCGGCAAGCTCTATCGCACCACCTTCTATCACGTGCGGCGCGACACCGAGACCATCGACTACGACGAGCTTGAATCCATCGCGGCCGCGGAGAAGCCGAAGGCCATCATTGGGGGCGCCAGCGCGTATCCGCGGCTTTGGGACTTCGAGCGCATGCGCCAGATCGCCGACAAGGTGGGCGCAGTGTACATCTTCGATATGGCGCATATTGCAGGCCTGGTCGCAGGCGGCGTGCATCCGTCGCCCGTGCCGCACGCGCACATCACCACGACCACTACGCACAAAACCCTGCGCGGCCCGCGCGCGGGGTTGATTATCTCCACCAAGGATCTCGCCACCGCTATCGACAAGGCGGTGTTTCCCGGCCAGCAGGGCGGCCCGCTGGTGCACATTGTGGCTGCCAAGGCGGTGGCATTGGCGGAGGCGCTGCGGCCTGAGTTTCGCGACTACGCCGCACAAATTGTCGCCAATGCCAAAGCGCTTGCCCAGGGCTTGCAAGCCGCGGGCTTCCGGCTGGTGTCCGGGGGAACGGACAACCATCTCATGCTGGTCGATGTATTTGAGAAAGGGATTCTTGGCTCCGAGGCCGAGCTGGCGCTGGGCAAGGCCGGCATCACGGTGAACAAGAACTCCATTCCATGGGACAGCAATCCGCCGCTCAAGCCGTCGGGGATCCGCGTGGGCACACCGGCACTTACCACGCGCGGCATGAAGGAAGCGGAAATGCGCCAGATCGCCGTGTGGATCGCACGTGCCCTGGAACGGCGCGAGGACGAGACCGCCCTTGCGCGCATTCGCGGCGAAGTGACGGAGTTAGCCAACCAATTTCCTCTTTATGCCTGGCGCCGCGCGCCGGCCGCGGTACACGCCTGAGCGCCGCGAGAGCGGGGTGATCTCTTTCTCGATGCCGATAACTTCGCTTGGATGGGCGAACTATCATCGGCTTGCGGGAAGATACCCGCCGCGCAGGAAAGCGATCGAAGACCAAAAGCTGAAAGCCGATCGTAGGACCGTGAGTTAGAACTTACTCGCGCGTGCTTCGTGAAATGTTAGTTGCCGCACGCAGAGACTGATGGTCGCGCAGGCTACGGAGCAGGCTTCTAAGTCAAGAAATAGTTTCAGGAAAGTCAAATCGGATGGATTTGAGGAGTTATGCTTAATTTATGGCGATAGAACACATTCTTGCTCAAATAGACTCAGAGATCGCAAGGCTGACCCAGGCTCGCAAGATTCTGGCGAGCATTGGCACCGGGGCAGCGACCAGCAGCTCATCCAAAACTGCCTCAAAGGCCAGGCCCAGAAGGAAACGCGTCCTGAGCGCCGAAGCGCGCAAGCGGATTGCCGACGCGCAGCGCAGGCGATGGGCCGCTGTGCACGCCAAAGCCAAGAAGAAGGCATAACGGGAACGAAGGAACGGCAATTGACTGCGCCGGACGCAAGAGCGACCTGCGAGAGCGAGAGTCCGTTGCGCCATGGCGCGGCTGCGCCGTGTGACAGGAGCGCGACCTCCACGGCGCAGAGCTCGCTCAGGCCATCACCAGCATGCGCGGCTCGGTCATCTCCGCGATGGCGGTGCGCACGCCTTCGCGGCCCAGCCCCGACTCCTTGACCCCGCCATAAGGCATCGGGTCCAGGCGCCAGGTTGGTGTATCGCCCACGATGACCGCGCCTACTTCCAGTTCGCGATAGGCGGTAAGAATGCGGCCGGAGTCGCGCGTCAGCAGTCCGGCCTGCAGTCCGTATCGCGAGTGGTTCACAGCCGACAGCGCCTCCTCGAAGTCGTCATACGGTTCAATCATCATCACCGGCCCGAAAACCTCCTCGTCGCGAATCTTCATGCCGGGCTTGGTGCCGCTGAGGATCGCCGGAGTGACGACGGATCCATTGCGCTCGCCGCCGGCGACCAATTTCGCGCCGGCCTGCACCGCCTCGTTGATCCATGCCTCCACGCGTTCCGCCTCGCCGGGGCGGATCAGTGGACCCACCTCAGTGGCCTCGTGAGTGGGATCGCCGGCCACCATCTTCGCCGCGTGATCCACGACTTTCCAGGTGAAGGTCTGGAAGATGTTGCGCTCCACAAAAACGCGCTGCACGCTGATGCAGGACTGTCCTGCAAAGTTGAAGGCCGCGTGCGCGGTACGCAATGCCGCGTCGTCCAGGTCCTTCCAGTCGCTGTGCACCACCAGCGCGGCGTTCCCGCCCAACTCCAGCAGCACGCGTTTGCGGCCCGAATGGGCTTTCAGCTCCCAGCCCACCGCGGCCGATCCCGTAAAGCTGACGAGCTTGAGGCGATCCTCTTTTTCGACCAGCCATGCGGTGTCAGCGTTGTCCAGCGGCATCACGGCCAGCGCCTCCTCAGGCCAGCCGGCCTTCAGGATCAGCTCACCCAGGGCCAGCGCGGTAAACGGCGTCTGCGGCGCGGGCTTCACAATCAGCGGGCAACCCGCGGCCATAGCCGGGGCGGCCTTGTGCGCCACCAGGATCAACGGAAAATTGAAGGGTGTAATGGCCAGAACCGGTCCCACCGGAAAGCGCTGCACGATTCCCCAGCGGCCCTCGTTACCCTCAGTGAGGTCGAGGGGAATGGTTTCGCCGCCCAACCGCACCGCCTCTTCGGCCGCGGTTTTGAAGACGAGCACGGCGCGATCCACCTCGATCTGGGCGAGCCGCACCGGCTTGCCCGCCTCGGCCACAATCAGTTGTGCGAAGCGCTCTTTCTGCTCGATGAGCGCCGCAGCCACGTCTTCCAGGATTTCGCGGCGTTTCCACCTCGGCAAAGCGCGCGTGCGGCGCAAGCTGGCGGACGCATGGTTCACGGCCTGGCGTGCGTCGGCCCGCGTGGCTACGGTAACGCGCCCCACCAGTCCCTGGTCCCAGGGCGAGCGCACCTCCAGCGCCTCACCTTCACTCCATTCCTTGCCGCACAGCAGAAATCCGGTCTGCGATCCCGGACGCATCTTCATGATCAGACTCCCGTCAGGATGAGTGTACGCCCCTGATGATAAAAGGGCTGGCTCACAAACGCCGGCCGTTCGCAGGCGGGGTCGGCGGCGGGGGTCTCCTTGGTGTGATTCCCGTTACGCGCCGGCTGGAGCGCAAACAATTCGCTTACTCTAAGCGCCGGGTGTGCGGTATAGTGGCTCAATCTGCAAACGTCTCCCCCCGAAACCTTAAGCAAGAGATCCATGAAAGGGGAATGACAATGCCCGATCCGACTAACAATCCACCCGCACCAGTGCCCGCGGGAGCAGCTCCACAGAAATCCGGCTCCAGCGCTTTGAAAATCGTCCTGATCATCGTGGGAATCTTCGTCGTCCTGGGCATGCTCGTAGTCGGCGTAATCGGCTACGGATTCTGGCGTATCTCGAGGGCCGTTCACAAGAGCGCCAATGGCCAGGTCACGGTGAGCACGCTGGGAGGCGCCATCAGCGCCAACACCACGCAGGCGGTAACAGCAGGCGACCTGGGCGTCGCCATCTATCCCGGCGCCACGCAAGGCAAGGGAACCCTGCACATGACCATTGCCGGAAAGTCGATGGTGACCGCCAACTTTCTGACCCCGGACCCGAAGGACAAAGTGATCGCGTTCTATAAGGACCAGGCCGGCCCGAATGCGGAGGTGATGACAACCGACACGGGCGGATACATCAATGTGAACAAGGGCAACGACTCGATCACCATCACCATCCTGCAGCAAGCCAACCAGAACAACGGCGAAACGCAGATCACCATCGTGCACACTTCGGGAAGTTAGCGTCGCTCAGGCCAGGGCGAAGGCCGCGGTGCGGCGAATGGCGACGACGGTGATGTCGTCGAGCTGGCCGAACTGCTTGGCTGCGGCGGCAACGGCGGCGGCCGGCTGCGTGGAGAGCGCCTTGCCCCGATCGAAGCCGAAGAGCTCTCCACGGGCGTTCTGCGCTTCGACCACGCCGTCGGAGTAAAACGTGAGGCGGCTGCCCTGGGCGAGGCGCAATTGCACGGTTTCGTACCTGGATCCCTTGTCGATTCCCAGAGGCAGCGCTCCGGGCAGCTCGATTTCGCGCCCGTCAAGATACGGCGCCGGATGGCCGGCATTGGCCATGGTCAGGGCGCCGTCGGCGGCAATGTGCACGGCCAGCGCAGTCGAAAATCCGCCGGCAGTGCGCCCCAGCAGCCGCTCGTTCAGTTGCGCCAGCACTTCCACGGGGTTGTGGGTGTAAGCGGCGGTGCTGCGGATAGCGCCCACCAGCATGGAGACGAGCATGGCTGCGGGCAATCCCTTGCCGGCCACGTCGCCGACGACCACGAGCAGTCCGCCGTCGCCGACGGGGAGCGCCTGGAAGAAATCGCCGCCCACCTCCTGCGCGGGTTCATAGACGCTCTCGATCTCGAAGCCGCCAACGCCCTCCGCGTGCTCCGGCAAAAGCACTTGCTGCACCGCGCGTGCGTTGGCCACCTCCGATTCGAGCAGCGCCTCCTGGCGGCTGGTGCGATTGGTGCGCAGCAGGATGATGAGGGCCAGCGAGATCGACGACAGGATGTCGGCTATCAAGCCCAGGTCAATGGCAAAAGGACCGACCCGCGCGTGAATCATGGACATCACGACGTTCCATCCGGAGGTGCGATAGCTCGGAATTTGAGACAAGAGCCATCCCGCCCAAACGACGAGAGTGTACAAACTACCCAGGAGAAGTGGAACGAGCAGAATGCCGGCGTCGCGCTTGCCCTTTCGGAATTGGACAATCAGAATGACGGGAAGGATGACCGACGTGAGCAGGACGAAGGGAACAGCGAGAAGGAAATTCATGCCTACGTTAAGCGAGGCTCGCAGCCGAAGCAAGTCGACAGCTGCCAGGGCCGTGCCGGTCATCACGAGAAAAACATGGAGCCGCCAACCGAGAGGCCAAGCCACGAACGCCAGGTACATGCGCCCCAACAGGTAAGGAATCGCCAGAGCGCTGAGAGCGTTGACGATGTGCCAATAAGCAGGAAATGGATGGGAGAGGGAGTAGAGTTGGAGCGGGATGGGGAGCAGCATGGCTGCGTCCGCCAGGGCAAGCCAAAGGTACTCCACGCGCTCTCGTTGCGCGGAATAAAGGAGCAACGCTCCCAGGAGCAGGCACAGGAGGATGCAATCGTTCAGCCACCCAACGGATTCCTCACCGATGATCTGCAGCCAGGCATGCTGCTCCAGGCCCCAATCTTCACCCAGCGCCAGCTTCCAGTCAACCAGGCCGGGCTGCGCATCGCCCCACTCGCCGGGCGAAATGCGCGCGCGGACCGCGATGACCAATGACCCGGTAGCGGCTTGATCGCGGGGAATGAGCACCACAAGCCGTGCATGATCGTCATAGGGAACGAACGGCGCCACTTTTCCTACCTGGATCAAAGGAGCCCCATTCACGTAGACGACGCACGCGGAGGAGATCATGTACTCGTACAGGGCAAGGGAGTGTCTCCCGGTCGGGACCTTTACGTGCAGACGATACCAGACGATCGATGGGCGCGAATGGGAAAACAAAGTGCGCAGTGACCCGGTCGCGGCGTTGAAAGGCATCCAGCTTGAATCGTCGAAATCGGCCCGTGCGTAGGCCGGATCGTCGCCGGCATGCACCAGCCAGCCGGAGTCCAGGTCGATGTATGGCCATCCGACGGTTGTTGCGTTGTAGACCTGCGCGCCCGCGCGCGGGGAGGCGAGCCACACGCAGAAGCCAACGGCAACGACAGCCAGCAAGCGTTGCCACAAAAGAAATCTTGACGAGAAAACAGGAAGGCTCACGCGACCTCCTCTGGGGAATGCATCCAAGCTACCACCACGCGGCGTCGACCCCAATGGAAATCGGCGAGCGGGCTAAAGGGCAGATTGGCGCGTCCAGCGCGTGCGATACACTCCATCCATGATTCACGACGGCCGCAAACGCAAACTGCCGTTCGATCCCGCTGAAGCCGTCGCGCATCTCCGCGCCCGCGACCCCAAACTCGCCGGTCTGATCGACCGCGCCGGACCATTTACTCTCCGCCTCGACCACTCCGCTTCGCCGTTCGAGTCGCTGCTGGAGTCCATCCTCTACCAGCAGTTGCACGGCAAGGCGGCGGCCGCGATTCACGCCCGGGTGCGCGCGCACTTCGGCGGCGATCCCACGCCGCAGCTCCTGCTCGACGCGCCCGACGAGGTATTGCGGGCGGCGGGAGTCTCCACGAACAAGATCAAGGCCTTTCGCGACCTGGCTGCGCGCACGCTCGACGGGACGGTTCCTTCGCACGCTGCGATCCTCAAGATGCCGGATGCCGATATCGTCGAGCGCCTCACCCAGGTTCGCGGCATCGGCTCCTGGACGGTGGAAATGCTGCTGATCTTCCGTCTTGGCCGTCCCGATGTGCTGCCCGTGACCGACTACGGGGTGCGCAAGGGCTACGCGCTTACTTTTCAGCGCGTGCCCAAATCGCGCCCGCTCGCATCCAACGATTTACCGAAGCCGGATGTAATTTTCCGGCGCGGCCAGCGCTGGGCGCCCTATCGCTCGGTGGCCAGCTGGTACCTGTGGCGCGCCTGCGATCTGGCCCGCAAGAATGAGCCGGCGGGCCGCTCCAGCCGATAGGGACTCCGGCACAAGCCGTAAAATAACCTGAGCGGCCGGTTCTTATGCGCCGCGACGTTCAATCGGATTCTTCATGCCTCCTGGCAAGCGCTTTGTTTGCATTCACGGCCACTTTTACCAGCCGCCCCGCGAAAACCCCTGGCTGGAGACGGTGGAGACCCAGGACTCGGCCGCTCCCTACCACGACTGGAACGAGCGCATCTGTGCGGAGTGTTACGCGCCCAATGGCGCCGCGCGCATTCTGAACGGCAAAACCCAGATTGCACGCATCGTGAATAACTACGCGCGCATGAGCTTCAACTTCGGTCCCACGCTTTTGAGCTGGATGAGGGAAAAGGCCACACGCACCTGCCACATGGTGCGCGACGGCGAGCGGCGCAGCCGCGAGCGGAATCGCGGCCACAGCTCGGCCATGGCGCAAGGGTACAACCACGTGATCATGCCGCTGGCGAATGCGCGCGATCGCGACACGCAAATCCGCTGGGGCATCGCTGACTACGAGTTCACATTTGGCGCACCGCCGGAGGGCATGTGGCTGCCGGAGACGGCTGTGGACTCGGCGACGCTGGAAGCGCTGGCGGCCAATGGCATCAAATTTACGGTGCTGGCGCCTCACCAATGCAAAAGCATTCGCCCGCTCAAAGACCAGGGGGAATGGACGCCCACTCCCGACGCCACGGTCGACATCACGCATCCCTACCTGGTGAGGTTTGCTTCCGGCGCCTCCATTGCCGTGTTCTTTTATAACGGCCCGCTTTCGCGCGCCATCGCCTTCAATGGTTTGCTTAACTCCGGCGATAATCTTGTGAACGGCCTCAAGGCCGCCTTCAAAGACAATGCGCAGCCGCAGCTGGTTCACGTGGCCACGGACGGCGAGACGTACGGCCACCATCACAAGTACGGCGAAATGGCGCTGGCCTACGCGCTGCGCCTGCTGGAGCAGGACAAAGTGGTGAAGCTGACCAACTACGCCAGCTTTCTTGAGCAGTTCCCGCCCGAATTCGAGTGCGCAATCGCCGAGGACACTTCGTGGAGCTGCATGCACGGCATTGAGCGCTGGCGCTCGAACTGCGGCTGCAACTCGGGCCGCGGGGACTGGAACCAGGCCTGGCGCGCGCCTCTGCGCACGGCGCTCGATGAGCTGCGCGACGCTTTGATTCCGCTCACCGAGCAGGAGTCGGGCCTGCTCTTCAAAGATGTCTGGGCTGCCCGCGACGCATACATCCAGGTGATTCTCGACCGCAGCCCTGACTCAATGGACCGCTTCTTTGCCGCGCACCAGGCGCACACGCTTTCCGATTCCGAGCGCGTCCGCGCCCTGGAGCTGATGGAGATGCAACGCCATGCGTTGCTCATGTACACCAGCTGCGGATGGTTCTTCGACGAAGTTTCCGGCATTGAAACGGTGCAGGTAATCGCGTACGCTGCGCGCGTGCTGCAGCTTTCGCAGCAGGTGTTCGGCGACCAGGCCGCCACCCTCGAGCCAGCGTTTCTGGCGCGGATGGCCGAAGCCAAATCCAATATCCTCGCCTCGGGCGACGGCGCGCAAATCTACAAAAAGTGCGTCGACAGCATGGAGTTGCATCTGGAGCAGGTGGCCGCTCACTACGCCATCAGCTCCGTCTTCTCTTCGTTTGCCGATGAAACCGAGCTGTATTGCTACAAGGTTCGCCGCATTTCCTACGAGATTCACACCTCGGGCCGCGGCCGCCTGGCGTTGGGCCGCATCCGAGTGGACAGCGCCGTGACCGGCCACGCGCAAAGTTTTTCTTTCGCGGTGCTCCACTTTGGCGACCAGAACATCACCGCGGCTGTCAAGGTCTACGACGACGCCGATGCGCGCGCCTTCAAGGCTTTTTCAGGCGAGGCCGCCAACCAGGTGCAGCGCGCCGATTTCCCCGAGGTGATTCGCCTCATCGATCGCTTCTACGGCCGCGCCGACTATTCGCTCACTTCGCTCTTCAGCGATGACCAGCGCCGCATCGTGCAAATCATCCTGAACTCCACGCTCTGGGATATCGAGAACTCGCTGACGACCATCTACCAGGACCACTCGAGCCTATTGCACTTTCTTTCGCAGGCCGGCCTGCCCAAGCCGCCTGCGCTTACCATTGCCGCCGGTTTCGCCATCAACGCCGGGCTGCGCCGCGTTATCGAGGCCGACACCGTCGACCAGGCGCAGTTGCAGTCTTATCTGGCGCTGGCCAAGGCCGACCAGGTGCCCCTGGAAACGCCGAACCTGTCTTACATCGCCGACCAGCGGATGAAGCGTGCCATGATCGAGCTGGAGATGTCGGAGGGATCGCTGGAGATGCTGGAACGCGCGCTGGTGCTGGCGCGCACGCTCACGCAGCTGCCGTTCGAGCTGAATCTGTGGCAAGCGCAAAACCTCTGGTACGAAATCCTGAGAACGCCGGACGATCAGCTGACTGCGTTGACAGCCGAAGACCGCCCGCGGTGGAAGCGGGACTTCGACGAGCTTGGCGCCTGCCTCACCTTCGACACCAAAGCCATCCGCGCGACCGAGGAGCCGGTAGCGGCCGCGGCCGACTAGAGCAGGCTACATGCCCGTCCGGCTGGCCGGCGGAATGATGCCATTCATGCGCAGGTACTCAACCATCTGACCGTAATGGTCCATCATGTGCGCCATGCCCTGCGACGCCGCGCCCGCGCGCGTCATGCCGCCGGGGGTTGTCAAAAAGGCATTTTCGGGCGTGATGGCGTCGACATAGGCGTGCGCGGTGGCAAATGAATCCTTGAGCGCCTGCACGATTTCGGCTTTCGTCTTGAGCTTTTCAATGGCCGCGCGAGGATCAGTCATGGGCTTCGACGGATCGTGAAAGTAATAGTCGTTGGCTTCGGTCACGTGCTTCAACTGCGCGGCAAAGGTGCGTACGCCTTTGTACTCGCCCATCGAAGGGGACGGCGCGAAGTCGAACTTGTCTTCCGGCATGGCTTCGGCAGCGGGGACGAACTCGTTTTCAATGGTGCTGAGCACCTTTTCATAGACCTGCGCAGGAGTCACCGGCGTACCGACGGCAGGTTTGGCGGGCGCGGCATTCTGCGCCATGGCGAGTGCCGAGGCTGCAGCCAGCAGGCAACAGCCGAGAAGTCTGCGCGGCATCAGAGAGTGTGTGTGCATGAATTTTCTCCTCCAGCGGCTCTGCCGCGTGAAGGCAATGTAGCAGATCGCGCGCATGAGCCGATAGCGCCGGGGTGTGAATCCTGTTTCAGCGCCGGGCCGATTCCGGGCCAGGCTCCGCGAACGGCAGCAAGCGGCCGTCCTTGAGCGCAAAGCGCTGGCCGCGCCAGACGATCGTATCTCCGGCGCAACCGAAGGCCCAAAGCCCCATGGCAATGAAATCGCGAAAGGGAAGCAGCCACAGATTGGGCAGCACCTCGTGGTCGCTCAGCACCTGCGCGCCCACCGTCATGGCCTGCGCCAGGCGCAGAAAAAAGCTCAACGCCAGCAGCCATAAGCTGGCCAGGCTGAGTCCGCTGGCCAACACGTTGAGCAGCGCCCACGCCAGCCCATGCGTAAAGATGAGACCTGCATATCCTGCCGGCCGCGCCTCGCGGACCGTTCGCAGCCAACGCAGCTGGTGAGCGAAGAATCCGCGCCAGCCGTAGGCAGGCACGCTGGTCTCGACCACCTCGCCGCTCAACGCCACACGATAGCCGGCCTTGGCGACGCGTGCACCCAGCTCGTAGTCGTCGGCCAGGTAATTCACCAATGGCAGCAAGCCGCCGGCTTTTTCCAGAGCCTCACGCCGCACCGCGAGCGTCGATCCCAGCCCGTAATGCATTCCGCCCTCGAGCAGCTTCGACAGCAGCACTCCCGGCACAAATTCGGTGGCAATTGCCAACGCCTCGAGCCGTGAGGGCAGCGTCTCGTGCGCGCGTCCTCGATAGAGAGCAGTGACCAGCCCCACATCGGCACGAGGTTGGCCGATCGCTTCCGCTTCCGGCGGAAAGGGTGGGAGAGCGAAGCAGCTCATCACCCGTTCCAAATAGCGCGGCCCCACGGTGATATCGGAATCATTGATCAGCAGAAAATCGTGCCGCGCCAGCCTGGCAAGCTGCACCAGATTACTTACCTTGCCATTCGCGCCCAGGCGCTCTTTGCATTCGATCAGCAGGATCGGGCGCTCAGGAAACTCCGCCTGCAGCTCGCGCACGGCCGCGGCCGCGGGATCGTCGAGCGCACTTATTCCGAAAAGCAGCTCGAACTCGCCCTCATAATTCTGCCGGCAGTGGCTGCGGAAGGCATCCATCATGCCGGGGTCGAGACCTTTGAGGGATTTGAGAATGCTGACGCCCGGCCACAACCCAGCCTGCGGCAGCTTGCGCCGCTGGATTTGAAAAACCCCCGCTGCGACGATTGACGCCAGGAAATATCCCATTCCAGCCACGGCCAGCGCCGTCGTCACGATCTCGATCGCTTGCGCCAGAATGTGCGGCATGAGAAAGGCAGGGAACAAGGGAACAAGGGAGCGAGAAAGGCGAAGGACTCATACCCTCAACCGTCCCTGAGCGCAATGGGTTAACGGCATAAGCCGAGGGAGGTACGCCGCAGGCTCCCACCCGGGGGTTGCGTAAGATTCACGGAATGGCCCTGTCACACTTCGCTCCATCTCGATGAACCGGTTCTTTCGAGAATAGAGCAAACTAAATGGGCAGCGCGATGAAAGTTGCCAAACGCACGGTGTCCGCAGGCGCGTTCGCCTTCTTGTTCCCTTGTTTCCTCGGTCCCTTGTTCCCTGTCTTATTCGTACCGCAGGGCCTCAATGGGATCGAGGTTTGCCGCCTTCCACGCGGGATAGATGCCGAAAACCAGCCCAATGGTACAGGAGGCTGCGAAGCCGATCATTGCCCAGGCGGGGGAGACCGTGGCGGGAAGACCAATGGGCAAGAAATAAATGATCCACGTAATTACGGCGCCCAGGAGGATTCCCAGAATTCCGCCCAGCGCACACAAAGTGACCGCCTCGGTGGTGAATTGAGCCAGGATGGTTCGCTTGGTGGCGCCGATGGCTTTGCGGACGCCAATCTCGCGCGTGCGCTCGGTCACGCTGACCAGCATGATGTTCATTACGCCCACTCCGCCCACCATCAGGCCCACGCTGGAAACGGCGATCATGAACAGCACCAGGCCGCCCGTGAGCTGGTTCCAGAGTTGCGTCAGGATGTCAGGGCTGCTGATCTCGAAGTCGTCGGCACTCTCGACGCGCACCTTACGGCGGATGCGCAACAACTCGCGAATCTCGTCCTCAACCAGCTCTTTGTATTTCGGGCTGTCGTATTTCACGACCAGTGTCAGGTCGGTGATTTCCGGATGAAGGTCATGGAAGGTGCCGATGGGAAATGCGATGACGTTGTCGCGTGGATTCTTCCCGCTCCCGAAGGGCTGCTTCCGTTTGTCGAGCACGCCAATCACCGTGTACAGGCTGGTCTCCACGCTGATTTCCTTGCCCACAGCCGACTTCCCATCGAAGAGTGTGTCCCAGGTGTCATGGCCGATCACGCACACCTTCCGATGGTGCAGATCGTCGTCCTCGGTGAAGAGGCGCCCCTCCAAGAGATCCGCGTCGGTGACCTCGCCGTGCTCCGAAGTCACACCCGCCAGGATCGATCCCGCCACCTTCTTGCCGTTGTATTTGGCACTTACATCACCCACCGCGAAGGCCTTGATGTAATCGCCCTCGGCGTCGGTGGCAACCACGTGGGGCAGCGAGCGCAGCGCGATGGCGTCGTCTACAGTCAACATCTTGCGCGCCAGCATTTCTGTTGTCGGCTCGATGCCGATGATGGGCTCGCGCGTGATCCAGAAGACGTTGGATCCCAGCGAATTGATAAATCCTGAAACGCGGATATTGATCCCGTTGATGACCGAGGAGATGGTAATGACCGTCGAAACGCCGATGACAATGCCCAAAATGGTCAACCCGGAGCGCAGTTTGTTGGTGCGCAGCGTGTCCAGCGCGATCTTCACCGATTCACGGGTTTGGCCTGCGGGTTTCATCGATTCAGCTCTTAGCTACCAACTCCCAGCTACCAGCTTCCAGCCTCTCGCTTCCAGCAAAAAACGTCTCTCCAACGATCCGTCGAGCTCGGTAGGCCAGAGGCCAGGAGCCAGAAGCAGGAAGCTGTCTTCCTCACATCTCCGCCCTGAGCGCCACCACCGGATCGAGCTTGGCTGCTTTGCTGGCGGGATAAACGCCAAAGAAAATGCCCACGCCTCCGGCGAGGAACAATCCGAGAAATACGGCCCAAATGGGCACACTGGTGGGGAACCCTACAACCACGGTGATCAGTTTGCCTACCAGGATTCCGCACAGTACGCCAATGGCGCCGCCTGTCACCGCCATGGTGGCGCTCTCTATGAGGAACTGCATCAGCACGTCGCGTTGCTTGGCGCCCAGCGCCTTGCGCACGCCGATCTCGCGCGTCCGCTCGGTCACGCTCACCAGCATGATGTTCATGATGACCACGCCGCCCACCACCAGCGCGATGGATGCCAGTCCCAGGACCACGCTTGCAAACAGCGAGCTGATCTGCTTCCAGATGTCGAGAAAAGTGTCGTTGGTCTCGATCTCAAAATCGTCGTCGGTTCCCGGCCCCAGGTGGCGCCGGGCGCGCATCAATACGCGCACTTCGTCCTCGGTTTGTTGCATCGCGTCCGCGCCCCCGGCTACGCGAGCCAGGATGTTTACCGAGTCGTTGAAGCCGTAGGTGTGCTGGTAGGTGCTGATGGGGATGGCGACCCAGTTATCCTGCGACTGGCCCAGGGTCTTGCCCTGCGCGGCGGCCACGCCGACAATGGTGTACGGCATCCCATCCACGCGAATCTCCTTGCCGATAGGGTCGACCGGGCCCATCAGATTATCGACAACATCGGCGCCCACGATTGCGTCGTGCGTGCCATGGTCTTCGTCCGCCTGCGTAAATCCGCGCCCCTCCGCAATGTCGATATTGGACAGCGAAAGCATGGTCCAGGTGTAGCCGCGCGCATCAGTGTTGTTACTGGAGTGGCCGTTGAAGACGACGTTCGTGGACTTGTCGAGGCTGGCACCCACTGCGCTGCACCGCGTGCAGGCGTCGCGGACCGCCTGGTAGTCCTCAATATGAAGGATCTTGCGCCGCTGGTAGCGAAAATAATCTTCGGGTCCGAAGATTACACTGGGCATCCGCGCCACATCGAATACGTCGGCCCCGTAGCCCGAAAGCTTGGTTGCCACGTAACGGTTTGCGCCTTGGACCAGGGTGATGACCATGATGACCGCGGCCACGCCCATGACCACTCCGATCAGCGTGAGAATGGTCCGCAGCTTGTTTGCCCACAGCGACTGCAACGCGAGTTTGAAGGCCTCTTTGAGCGGCATAGTCCTGCTTTTATGATACGTGCGCGCGCTTTACGGTGTTCCCGGCGTCTTTCCCTCGGTCCCTTGCTTCCTGCTTTTACGTCCCTGTGCTTCCAAATCCCTTCGCCGCCCTGGCGGAGGCTTCGAGGCTTTCGACCTCCTGGATCAGTCCAGTGAGGACGGGTACGGGGAGCATCTGCGCAATCTTTTCGCCTGCTCTCAGCTCCACGGCGGCATCGCCCAGGTTGGTCATCAGGACCAGGATTTCGCCGCGGTAGCCGGCATCGATCACGCCGCC
>JASHQH010000170.1 GCA_030037635.1 Acidobacteriaceae bacterium | reverse complement strand
ATTCGTGCGTCCTGCGATCCAACTTGAGCTCTCGACGTAGGCATCCGGCGAGGAAGGGGTCGTCTTGGCAGATGAAGCGCCGGCTTGCCAGGTGCTCGCGCCGTTCGTTCCGCCCCAGGATTCCTGCGCCCGCAGGTTTCCTGCGTTGACAAGGCTACCTGTGGCCAGCAACGCCAGCCCCAGCATTATCTTTTGGTTCGCCCTGATCATCGCAACCATCTCATCCTATTCTATGCTAGAGAGCCCATTGCTGACCCGGCGGCTGCCATAAGGCTGCGTTCCAAATGTCCCAGAACTCGCACCGGCGACCACCGCTCGCTGGCATAACCGCGCGCACGCTGGCCCACCGCGTCGAGATCCTCGCCCCGCAGCTCATCGATCGCGGCCAGCAGCGCCTTGGGGTCCTCAGCTGCAACCACCTTCCCTGCTTTCGCTTCGCGCATAATGCGCGCCACCTCGCACTCCGGATTGACCGATGCAATGATGGGCCGCCCGGCGGCCAGATACGTCACGATCTTTGACGGAAACGCTACCTCCGATACGGACTGCTGCTGGGTGACCAGGCAGATCCCGCTCGCCGCCAGCAGGCCGCGAAAATCTTCTTGCCCGAGCAGCGGCAGGAAGCGCACATTATCAAGCTCCAACTCCGCGGCACGGCGCTGGATCCTTTCGCGATCGGAGCCATCGCCAACAAACAGGAACCGCATGGAGTCGTCGCTGCGGCTCAGCGCCGCCGCGTCCAGCATCACATCCAGTCCCTGTTTTACGCCCATATTGCCGCTGTGCGTCACCAGAAACTTTTCTCCCAAATTGTACCGCTGGCGGAAGTCGCTGCCCTCCTGGGGAAGAAGATCGATGAGCGAGTCGTCCATGCGCGGTTCGAGCAGCTCCACCTTCTCTTCGCTTACGCCTTTTTCCACGATGCGTCGCTTCATGCTGGGAGTGAGAGTGGCCACGAGTCGTGCGTAACGGTAGGCCGCCCGCTCCAGCCGATAAAGAAGCCCGACGGTCCGGCGCGGCAGCATGCCCAGTTCGCCGGCCGTGTCTGGCTGCAAATCTTCCACGTCGAAAACATACGGAATTCTCCACAGGCGGCTGAGCAGAATCGCCGGTAGCGCCAGGCCCAGCGGTGGAGAAACCACGAGGAGTACGTCGGGCCGTTTGCGCACCACTGCGCGGATCGCCGAGGAAGCGATAAAACTTGCTTCGTGCAGGATCCGTCGGGGCGAGGTCACCGGATTGGGGATGTAAGCGTAACTACGGACAATCCTGACCCCATTGCGCGTCTCGCTCGATGCCAGCTTCCCGGCATATTCCGGCGGGACCTTCCACTCCGGATAGTAAGGAAACGTCGTACAAACCACCACGTGGTGCCCCGCGGCAGCCAGGTGCTCGGCGCGATAGGTCGTAAACGCCCCAATCCCAGTTACTTCGGGCCAATAATTAATGCTCAGAATCAAAACTCTCATCCGCTACCTCTCCAGGGGAGAATCCGTGCGCCGGCCACACCTGCCCACAAAACGCATGCGATCGCGGCTCAGCCGCGCGCCGGCTGCCGGGGAGAATTGCCACCAATACAACGTAAATCGGCGGCGTCATGCTCCGGAACAACAATTACTTTCGTGAACACTTCATAGTACCGGCGCGCCGCGCCCCGCGGTCGAGCGCCGCTGGCTGGGCGCGAGCGTCAGCCCGCGGCGACTGCAATCTGGCTCACGACCCCGAAGCAGCTCTCCAGATAGTCGAGATTGCGACGCCCGCAGTGATGTTCGATGGCCCGCCGTCGGTCATCTGCGTCCAGCCTGAATTCCAAAATGCGCCGAATGCCTTCAACCAGCTCGTTCACGGCTACGGATGGTACGCAAACTCCCAGGCGAAACTGCGACATCATGGGAACGATGCTGCTGTCCGGAGGGCAGTGAGCAAAGATGGGCCTGGCGGCCATCAGATACGTACTCATCTTGGTGGGCTGGCTGGTGCGGCGAAAAATCCGGTAGCGTTGATCGAACGAGTACATCGAGTACACAAACCGGCATTGCTCCAACCAGCTCACCGCTTCCTCTTCGGGAACATCGCCTGCGGCCTCCACCAATCCCGGAAACTCCGCCGCTGCACTCTCAAAGTGAGGCGAACGCCCGAAGGTCATTACTTTGAACCGCAGGCCGTCGGCGCTCTCGATCGAGCGCAGTGCCTGCAGAAAGGCTTTTACCTCCGGCGTGCTATAGGCGCTTCCCACGTGGCCGATGCGGATCACCGAATCATCCCCCGGCGCAGCGGCCGGCATGCGCGGTTTGTCGATAAAGCGATACACGTAGCCGGAATCTACCCCGAAGC
Source organism: Acidobacteriaceae bacterium (assembly GCA_030037635.1). Lineage (GTDB taxonomy): Bacteria > Acidobacteriota > Terriglobia > Terriglobales > Acidobacteriaceae > Telmatobacter. The sequence goes on along the minus strand of JASHQH010000170.1, from coordinate 635 downwards.
GCTGCCGATAATAGGCCTGCAACGGCTCTGAAGCTGTATCCACAGTGCGGGCGCCCCGCAGCAGGTCGCGAGCCACGTTATCGGTCGCGATTGCGAAAACCCGGTATCGCTTTGACTTGATGGCAAGACCGGCGGGATCGTCATGCACCGAGACGTGGAGATGTCTCACGCCCCTTTTCAGAAGTGCCAGCCCCACCAGAAGTCCCTCATTGATCGCATCCACCCAGACGATATCAGGAGAATCTTTCAGCATCGCCTCTGCGATTGACTCGATGCGTGGATGGCTGCGCAGCACAAACAGACGCGCGCTCGTCACGGCGTCGCGAACGATGGGACCGCCGAGAATCGGCGGCCCCAGGTGCACTGAGTTCGGATAATCAGCGGGCGCGTGCGACAGGTAATACCATCTCGCCTCCACCCCGCTCAGAAAGGGCAGGAGACTGCGATAGTTCGTTGCCGCCCCTCCAATGCTCGGGCTGTAAGCGGTAAACAGCGCTATGTGCTTCGGCAAAATCTCTCCTCGATGCGGAGCGACGCAGCCCCGTCTATACGGCCTGGCTGACTTCATGCAGCCTCTGCACCCAGGAATCGTGCGTCTCTGCGAAAATATCGTGGAGCGATTTCGTCAGATCCCA
>JASHQH010000169.1 GCA_030037635.1 Acidobacteriaceae bacterium | reverse complement strand
CGCGCGAATGCCGCAACCGCCGAAGAGGCCGCGCGCATCAGCTCGATCGACGGAATTCCATACCGCTCGCTCGTGGTGCGATCGCAGGCCTGCATTTCGGCTGCAGACAGAACGTGCATCGCAACCATGGTACTAAAGGCAGGGAATAGCCAGTAGCCAGTAGGGAGTAGAAAGACGAGGAGGGAGCCGGCGTTTTGGTGGCAAGAGAAGTCTCGCCCCCCGCCCTAGCGGAGCTAGGACGGGGCACCCGGCCAGTAGCCACTAGGGAGTAGAAAGACGAGGAAGGAGCCGGCGTTTTGGTGGCGAAGGGAGTCTCGCCCCCGCCCTAGCGGAGCCGGGACGGGGCACCCGGCGGGAAAGCAGGGAACAGCCGGTAACCAGCAGGGCGGGGTCTACTTCAGCAATCGCGCCGGCAACGTGGCGTGCGAATTGGCCCTGGTGAGGAGACAGAGACCGCTCTTGTCACAGCGGAAATGAATGGCGGCAGGGAACACCTGCCATTCCGATCCGCGGTTGCGCGATGCATTGGATGCGACAAGAAAAAGGCGACCCGCGCTGGTTTCCACGGTACCTCGCGTGGGATTGTCTCCGACAATCACGTCGTCGCCCTCAATGGTTGTTGGAAGGCGTTGCACCTGGCCCATGAATCCAGTGGCTACGCGATGCTTCTGGTGTGGCGCGACAGTTCCTTCATGCCGCAGCCAGGCATCCTGCTCGTCGAGCGTGGGGAAATTTGTAGAAAAATCCCAAGCCACAAGGCGCGCGTACGCTTTCGCCGAACAAGGCAGGCCGCCCGATGCGGCGATCTCGCCAATTTGCCCATCCTCACCGGCTACGTTCTGTACCGTGTCACCTGATGGCGTTCTTTGGGGCTGCAACAGCTGCGCTGCGTCGGGCACGGTTCCCTCCGGCGCGGGCGGAGGAAAGAGGACCTCTTTCTGGCACAGCACGATGCCCGCCGCATCCCGCAGGCGAAGGGTCAACGAGAGCGGCCGCGGCGGATTCTGCGCCACGGCTTCAAATCGGGGTACGAACCCCTGTTCCAGCGGGTCGAGGGAAAGTTGATATTCGGCGTTTCCTTCCCACCGTACGATCAATCTTCCGCCCAGCCCTGCCGGATCAAATCTCTGCGTGCCGAGGTCGATGTACTGCACCGGCGGTTTAGGCTCGATCGCCGTGGTCGTGCCGATAACGATCAGCCCCAAGAGGGCGGCGACGAGTGCAACGCCGGCGATTGCCATCAGAATCATTTTTGATTTAGGTGGTGGCGCCGCGGCGGGCGGTTCGGGAGGAGGTTCCGGTTTTCGAAACGAAAAGAGTTCCTCGGGCGCGGAGCTCTTGGTGGGCACAACTTCAAAACGCCCCAGCGGAGGCGTCGGGTCGCCAGTGGCCTGCTCTTCGTCTGCGTGTGCCACCGCCCCGAGTTGGACGGCATCGCTCATGTGGCAAATACCTGATTCTGCGGTACAAACACGCGAAATCAAAGTCATTGAAGCACGACACCGCCGGAGTGGCAATGTAACTTTAAGGCTACCCCGGATGGTTGTTCGGCACGGCGGGGCCGGCGCAATGGGAGGGAGCGAGGGAGCAGAGAGTAAGCCGGTTGGGCAGGGCGATTCCTGCCAGGGCATAAGCTGCCATAAAGCAAACCAAATGTTGGCTTTAATGGCTAAGATACCCTGCTTAAATGCTTGCTTGAAGGGCTAAGTTTGACCCCCAAATGTTCGCAAATCTGGTCAAGTTTTTGGGAGACGTGCGCTTGGAAACGTGGGATTTGGGGGGCAAAACTGCCCGAATCTGGTCAGGCTTCAGAGCAAAAGGCCGCTCGAGAATTCCTAAAACTGGACATAAATGAGCATCGGTTGGCAGGGCGACGCCTGCGTCTGGGGCGCGATCGGGATGGGCGTCTAGTTTTGCGGCGGCGGCGGTGCGGGCGTCAGCCCATGACGCAGCATGACTTCCATCATTTTCGCCTTGTCGGGCGGGCCACCGGCTGCAGCCGTGGCCACCTCCGCAACTTCGCGGAAAAACTCAGGGCCGATGGCGGCGGGCGTGACGGCGCAGAGCGCCTTTGCGTCGCTGGTTGAGTTGTTGTCGAAGCGGTGCACGGCGCCCCGCGGAATGCAGAGCGCCTGCCCCGGTCCCACATCGATCTGTTTGCCGTTTACCGTCCAGACCAGCGCGCCCTCGACGCCGTAGATCGTTTCCTCGAAGTGGTCGTGGCTGTGCGCCGGAGCCATGAGGCGCTGCGCCGCGGGAACGATGACCTCAAAGACGGCGATGGCGCCGGCCGAGTTCTCACCGGTGACGAGAAAGCGAACCGCGAGCGGGCCCAGGCGGATGGTTTCTTCGGCGGGATTGACGCGTGGGTGGACGCTTTGATCGATGGTTTGGGTTGTCATTTCGACCTCCTCGGTGGTTTCTTTTCTCGGGCCCGCTATGCCGGGGGCAGAAGCTCCAGTCCGTAGCGGGGAGACGCTGCCATTGCTCGCGCCAGCATGGCCTTGCTGATTGGCGGAGGCGGGGAGTTGCGATCCGCGGCGGGTTCGAACACTTCGGCAAAGTAGTTCTCAAGTCCCGCCGGCGTGGTCAGGACCAGGGCTTTTGCGTAGCCATCGCCGGTGTTTTTGAAGGAATGAGCGATTCCACGGGGAAGGTAAACGAAATCGCCAGCCGACGCAGTGATTGTATCGCCTCCCACCTGCACCGTGAGAGAACCTTCAAGGATGTGGAATGACTCGTCTTCGCGATGATGGATGTGCGGCGGTGTGCCTCCGCCCGGCGCGACAGAGACATCTGCCAGGAAAAAGGCGCCGCCTGTCTCCTTGCCGGTGATGAGGAAGGTCATCCGCTCGCCTGGACCCCAATAGGCTGGGCCGGATTGCGCGGGCACGAACCGCACCAGGCTGGGTCGCGCGCTCAATGAGGATTGCTTTTGAGCGGTGGGCTTTTGTGAATTCTCCAATTCGGTCTCGCCCGGGGAATGGCGGGGGACTTCAACCGTTTGCGGCGTCATTTTTGAATCTCCTTGTGGTAAACTCTGTTTACAACATTTTTATGGTAAACATAGTTTACGGAGAACGTCAATGACTTTTTTTGATGAAAAACCGCCGGTGAAAACAAAGGACATGCTGATCGGCGCCATGCTTCGCGTTCCGTCCGAGGCCATTCATCGGCGCATCATCCGTGAACTGAATGCGGCGGGATTCAAGGAACTGGGCCTGCCGCACATGGCAGTCTTTCGCTTTCCGGGTCCCGACGGAGAGCGCCCGGGCGTGATTGCCGAGCGCGCCTGCATGAGCAAGCAGGCCATGAACCGGATCCTGGGGAGCCTCGAAGATTCCGGTTATCTTGTCCGCTCTGACGCGCCCGACGAAGGCCGGGCACGAATCGTTCACTTCACCAGGCGCGGCCAAGCCGCATGGGCGAAGGCCTATGATGTGCTCCGCGACATTGAGCGCGAGTGGAGTGCGGAGCTGGGCGCGAAAGATTTTGCGCAGCTGAAAAGATTATTGGGAAAAGTGTGGGAGAGTTCCCTCGTGAAGTAGCGCAGGCGCCGACGAGAAAAAATGCCGGACGAAGAGCAAGCGGCGGTTTGGCGACTGACCTACTTTGCGAAGAAGGCTTCAACGTCGGTGATGGTGGTGGTCATGCGGTAGGGCGGCAGGGATTGCAGAAACGTCTGGCCGTATCTCTGAGTCCTGATGCGCGGGTCGAGCAGAACCAGTACGCCGCGGTCGGAGAGCGAGCGAATGAGCCGGCCGAAGCCCTGCTTGAGCGTCAAAACTGCTTCTGGCACCTGATAGTCGAAGAAGGGCTTTCCTCCGGATTCTTCGATGGCTTTCATACGCGCCTGGACAATGGGATCGGAGGGCACGGCGAAGGGCAGCCGATCAATGATGACGCAACTGAGCGCCTCACCCTGTACATCCACTCCCTGCCAGAAGCTGGCCGTTCCGAACAGGACGGCGTTGGGCGTCGCGCGAAACTCCTCCAGAAGAGCTTTGCGCGGCGCCGTGCCGTGGAGAAGGATCGGATAGTCGAGCACCGGAAGCAGACGCTCGTAGAGCGCGCGCATTTGCGAGTAGCTGGTAAAAAGACAGAAAGCGCGGCCGCGCGTAATGCCCAGGATGCGCTCGATGGTGGCCGCCGCCGCTTCCTGAAACTCCGCAGCGCGCGGGTCGGGCATCTGTGGCGGCAGATAAAGGAGCGCCTGACGGTCGTAGCGGAAATGCGAGGGCACAACAAGCTCGCGCGCGCCAGCGAGACCGAGACGGCGGCGCAGGTGTTCGAAGCCGCCCTGCACGGTGAGCGTGGCCGAGGTGAGCACGCACGTTGGCACCTGGTCCCAGACCAGCTCGTGAAGGATCGCGGACACGTCGATCGGCGTGGCCTGCAAAAAGGTACTGCGCCCACTGCGTGGGGCGGACTTTTGGACGAGACCCGTGGCGGGGAACCCGGCGCCGCGCCTCTCGATCCAGAAAACCATGTTCTCAGCCTTCGATTCGAGCATGAAGGAGAGGTCGGCGCGCAATGCGGCGGCGCGCGCTTCAAGACCGGGAGCTTCATCGATTTCGCTCAGACGATCGAACTCCGCTTCAAGCAGCTTGAGCGTGGTGTTGACGGCGAGATAAAGGTCGCCGGAAGACTCAAGGAACTCTTCGCGGTTGGCAAAGGGATGGCGTCCGTCACCCTCTTGCGGCAGCGCCGCAAAAAACATCCGTGCTCGCTCGCGCAGTTCCTGCGTGAGCATGTGCACATGCGAGGAGCCCTCCTTGCCGCGCAATAAAACGTCGGCGTCGCGGGCGAAGTCTTCGAAGCGCACATTCGAGAGCGAGCGCCCGAAGTAGTTTGATGCGATCTCCTCGAGCTCATGCGCTTCGTCGAAGATGACAGCCGCGGCCTCTGGCAAGACGCCTGCGTCCGGCGCGGCTGAGGCAGCGGCGCGCACCGCAGCATCGGCAAAAAAGAGATGATGGTTGACAATGATCAGGTC
>JASHQH010000168.1 GCA_030037635.1 Acidobacteriaceae bacterium | reverse complement strand
TCCCCATTTTAGGTTCGCCTCACTGCTATGCTCTGTGATGAGAAGCACCGGAGTGGGGATGCAAATTCTGACGAAGAGCAACCGCGAGTCATGACTTCCGATGAGATCAAGTCGTTGCTGCACCTGGCTCCGCATCCCAAAGAGGGTGGATGGTACCGGCGCACCTACACATCGGACGTGAGCGTGGCATTGCTGCGTGGCGTGCGGCCCTATGGCACGGCCATCTACTACTTGCTCGAAGAGGGAACCTTCTCGGAGATGCATGTGCTCGTTTCCGATGAGATTTTCCATTTTTATTTCGGCGATCCGGTGGAGATGCTGCAGCTCTTGCCCGATGGCGGTTCGAAGCTCGTAACTCTTGGGCCGGACTTGCGCGCGGGACAGCACGTGCAGCTCGTCGTCCGTGCCGGCGTGTGGCAAGGCACGCGGCTCGTTGACGGCGGCAAGGTGGCGCTGCTGGGCTGCACGGTGACGCCGGGCTTCGATTTCGCCGATTACCGCGGCGGAAACTATGCGGAGCTGTCGGCTGGCTGGCCGGCGCAAGCGGCGAGGATCAGAGAATTGACGCGGAGCTAGCGCCGCTCGCGAAAAAACCCCCGCAGCAGCTCGCCGGCTTCATTGGCCAGCAGCCCCTCCTCGACCACCATTTTGTGGTTGAGCTGGGGATGGTTGAGCACGGAGAGCACCGAACCGCAGGCCCCGGCCTTAGGATCGGCGGCAGCGTAGACGAGGCGATCGAGACGTGCGTGGATCATGGCACCGGCGCACATGGCGCACGGCTCCAGCGTCACGTAGAGCGTGCAGCCTGCCAGGCGATAGTTGCCCAGCGCCTTGGCTGCGGTGCGCAGCGCGATCATCTCGGCGTGGGCCGTGGGATCGACGTGCCGGATGACGCAATTTTGCGCGTGCGCGATGATCCCGCCTTCGTACACGGCGACGGCTCCGATGGGCACCTCGCCGCCCGCGGCTGCCAGCCGCGCTTCGGCCAGCGCCGCCTGCATGGCTTCGCGATCGTCGATCATGGCTTTTGCCCGCCAGCCGCCACCGGGGCCCCCGCGGACAGGTCCACGTCCGCGGGGCGTGCGGCCGGTTGCTGTTGCGTCATGCAGTGCAGCGCACCCAGGCCCCAGATCAGGTCCATCGAATGCACGCCGATGACCTCGCGATCGGGGAAAACCTCAGCCAAAATGTTCAACGCCAGGCGGTCGTTGCGATCGTGAAAGGTGGGAACCAGCACCACGCCGTTGGCGACATAGAAGTTGGCGTAGCTGGCGGGTACGCGCTGACGCCGAAAGATGACCGGGCACGGCATGGGCAGCTCGACAATGGTGAACTGCTTGCCGGTGGTGGTGCGCGCGGCCTTCAACTGAAAAAGATTTTCGGCAAGGGGCGCGTGGTTGGCGTCGCTTGCGTCGCGTTCCACGGCGGCGACGATGGTGGCAGGCGCAACAAAACGCGCAATGTCGTCGACGTGGCCGTGTGTGTCGTCGCCGGCAATGCCGCGGCCCAGAAAGATGATCTGGTCGATGCCGAGAAAATCGTAAAACGCCTGCTCCAGTTGGCTGCGGCTGACGCCGGGATTGCGCTGCTGCACGTCGCTGAGCAGGCACTCGGCCGTCGTCATAAGAGATCCGGCGCCGTTCGTATCGATTGAGCCGCCTTCAAGCACAATCGCGTGCTTGGCGCCGTCCTCGCTTCGGACGAACGGCTGCCAAGCTGGCAGCCCGAGCAGTTTGGTCATGCGGCCGGGCAGCTTGGCGTCGAGATGCCAGTCGTCGTACTTGGCCCAGCCGTTAAAGCGCCAGCAGGTCAGGGCCACTCGCCCTTGCGGATTTCGCACGAAGATGGGACCCGAATCGCGCGTCCATCCCCGATCAGTGGGCCAGTCGTGAAACGTCACCTGGTCAAGATTGGCGCCGGTGCGGTCGAGCATTCCCCTGACGCGGCGGCGCATGGCGGCGTTTTCCACGATCAGGTGCACGCGCTCGCGCGCGGCCAGCAGTCGCACAATCTCGGCATAGAGCCAAGGGATCGACGAGAACTTGCCCGGCCAATCCTCGGGATTGTGCGGCCAGGCAAGCCAGGTGGCCTCGTGGGGCTCCCACTCGGCGGGCATGCGGTAGCCAAGCTGGCGCGGAGTTTTGGTCAGAGAGTCCTTAGGCATGTCTATTTGCGATCTTTTGACTCGGGGTGCGCCGCATCGATGAAGCGCTGGGTAATGGGCGCGTAGGCGTCCACGCGGCGGTCGCGCAGAAAGGGCCAGTTGCGCCGTATCTCCTCAATAAGCCCGCGATCCACTTCGCCCAGCACGATCTCCTCGTCGCTGTGGCCGGCTTTGGCCACGATGCGGCCGAAGGGGTCGGCCAAAAAGCTGCCACCCCAAAACTCCAGCCCCGGCCCCGCGGCGCGATTGCCCAGCACGTCGCCATGTTCGAGACCTACGCGGTTCACGGCTGCAACGTACACGCCGTTGGCAATGGCGTGGGCGCGCTGGATGGTGCGCCACGCGTCAAATTGCGCCGCGCCGAACTCGTCTTTTTCCGCCGGGTGCCAGCCGATCGCGGTGGGATAAAACAGGAGCTCCGCTCCTTTTAGCACCGTCAGCCGCGCCGCTTCCGGATACCACTGATCCCAGCACACCAGCGTGCCCACGCGGCCGGCAGCCGTGTCGACGGCTTGAAATCCCAGATCGCCGGGCGCGAAGTAGTACTTCTCGTAGTAGAGCGGGTCGTCGGGGATGTGCATCTTGCGATAGATGCCGGCGATTTTACCGTCGGAGTTCAGGGTGACCGCCGTGTTGTGGTAGAGCCCCGGCGCGCGCCGCTCGAACAGCGAAGCCACGACAGCCACGCCGGCTTCGCGCGCCACCTCGGCCAGCTTCGCTGTTGACGGGCCCGGAATCTCTTCCGAAAGATCAAAGAGCAAGAGCTCTTCGCGTTGGCAAAAATACTGCGTGCGGAAAAGCTCGGGCAGGCAGACGATCTGCGCGCCCGCCCGCGCGGCCTCGCGGATGCGTGCGTTTGCCGAGGCGAAGTTGGCCTCGGGATCGGCGCCCATACGCATCTGCACAAGCGCGACAGTAAATTTTGGTGCGGCGGTCATGCCTTGCTTGCCGAACCTCCGTGATAGCCGCATGCGGCTCACACAACAAGGCCAACCCCGCGCGGCGCGGAATTGGCCATTTTGCCGCAGCTACGCGCCGAGCTACGTGTCCAGGATCAGGACGGCAGCGGCAATCGTGGTGGTCCATTTGCCGCGTTTGTCGCCCACCGCCGACTGCGTGACGTTGCTGGTGCGGACAATCTTGTTGGAGATGCGGTAAATCTCCTTCTTCTCATCCCAGCTGGTGTCGGGATCAAATTCCAGATCGAGCGTGGTGGCCAGCATCTCGGCCGCAAGCTCCTCGGCATATTCGCCGGCCTGCTCTTCGGTCTCGCCGTAGCTGTGATGCTCGCTCAGGTAACCGTAGAGGTTGCGGTCGGCGGGGATAGCCACGCCTATGCTGGAGGCGAGCAGCCGATGCGGCTCACGCGAAGAGTTTTCAGCAATAACCGCGAACACCACTTCGCCGTCATCGAGATACTTCAGGCCCTCCTTGCGCCCGATTACCCTGCACTGGGGCGGAAAGATGGACGAAACGCGCACCAGGTTCTGTGAGGCAATGCCCGCATCCCGAAGGGCCAGCTCGAAGCTTGTCAGCCGCTCCTTATGTTTGCCCACGCCCTTGGTGAAGAAAATCCTCTTCGGGACCATGCTTTTTCCCAATTTCGATGTGTCCTCCGTGCGTGAAGAAATGGAGACGATTTTCAATCGTTCCCGCATGAGTCTATCGCATCCTGGCGCGCGCGAACAGAATTTCTCGCATTTTTCATTGGGGTTTTACGGATTGGGAGTTACTCCCCCGTTGGTGATAGATCGGTGCGTGCTTTTTTGGGAAAATACCGCAAGTTCACGCCGCTTCGCGGCATCGCAATTGGGCGGGTCCGCTGGTCGCATGAGCGCGGAGGGCCACTTTCGGCGGGTAAAAGTAAAACTTTTCGGCGTCTGCGGCGTTTAATAAAGCATGAAGTGGCTATATTTTCTGAGTATCCCTGTTTTGAGCGCAACCCTTGGCTTCAACTTGGCATGGGCGCAGGCTCCGCAACCACCCTCCGGGCAGCCGGATCCCGGCAATACGCCGGGACCGCCGGTGCCGCCGCCCGCCGTTTCAGATCTCAGCTCGGCGATTCTGGAATGGGTGCCTCCAGCCCTAACCCAGCTCAGCACGCAGGCCGTCGCCAAGGAGAGCTTCACGTTTGACCGCACCATGCTGACGGCGGCCTCGGCGCTGATGTCGGACAACGATCCCGATCTGAAGCAGGCCGTAGCCAAGCTTGACGGCCTGAGCGTGCACACTTTGCGTTTTGCCGGGCCGGGCGCGGCCGATCCGGCGCAAATCGAGGCTGTCCGCGAGGCGTATCACCTGCGCGGCTGGAAGCACTTGGTGACCGCAACCGACTCGGGCGGTCCCGTGCATACCCAGACCACCGATATATGGCTCGTGCTCGACGGCGCCAATGTGCGCGGCGCAGCAGTACTGGTGGAAAGCCCCAAAAGCCTCACGCTAGCTACGATGGCCGGCAACCTCAGCCCCGTGGACTTGATTCACCTTCGCGGGCACTTCCACATTCCCGATTTCGACGCGGGCGCGATCCGCGGCGACAAGGACAAGTAGCGCCCGGGGAAGGGCGGCGCGACGCGCGGCCTTGCCGCGCAAGCGCTCCCACTCGCGCGGCGCCGCAGCAATCTGCGAAAATCAGAACGGTAGAGTCGGTTGTGCAGCAGATTCAGAGTTACTAGAGAAGGTTGACGCAGACGAGTGGCTTTCATGAGAAAGCCGCCCGGTAGATTTTCCACAGCACCGAAACCCTGAATCTGCTCTAGCGTTCCCGCAGGAGTCTTCACGCAATGCAATGTCGCAAGTTGACGTGTGTTTTCCTCTTTCTGGCTTCCACAATAGGTGTAGTCGAGGCCCGGGCCAAAGTCACTGAAGATGCCAATGGGTCCCTCAAAACCATCACCACCATTGGCGATGCGCTGAATTCTCCCGATCACCATCCCGTCCACGTTCTCTACATTCACGGCATCGGCCAGACCAGCGCGGGAAATTCCGCCCTGCTGCGCAATTCCATCTGCACCCGGCTCCGGCTCTGCGCTGCCGGCGATTGGAAGAATGCCGGCGTTGAGTTTGCCGATAAGGGCGAATTCTCTCCCAGCGTCCAGCCGCCCACTCTCCAATACCTTGGCGAGCCCGTATGGCGGAACGAGGCCGAATGGCAGGCCGCGGCGCCGTTCGTCGTTCATTGGGTGGTGCACCTCAGGAAATTTCCTGCCCCGCTTGTGCTCGACGAAATCAACTGGTGGCCGCTGACGCTGTCGCTCAAATGCCGCCAGCTCCTGGCGCCTGAAGCGCGCCTTGCTGGACCGAACCGCGACCTGCTCGCACTTTGTTCGCAGCCTGCGCGGCAGAGTCCAGACGGCTCGGGGCGCTTCTATCCCTGGATTACGGCCGGCGAAGCCGCCAAGCTGGATGCGATGCGGCCACACGCGGTTTTGCTCAATCGCACACTTAAGCAATCCTTGATCGACTGGGAACTCGAGGACATCATCCTGGCCACGGGACCTATGAGCGGCATCCTGCGCGATGGAGTGCGGCAACTCATGGCGAAGTCCGCCGCGTTTGATCCTCGCGCCGCGGACTTCGGATCCGCCGCCAGCGGCGCCCAGGATAAGTATGACTGGAGGTTGCACCTCAACGGCGACAAAGTGCTCGATCAGGAGTTCATCGGCGTGGCTCACAGCCTGGGAAGCTATCTGCTGTTCAATGCTCTCTCAGTAAACAGCCCCGGCGCCGCGCCCGGCCAGACAGGCAGGTCAGAGGAAACACTGCGGCTGGCCGCGGAACAGGATGCTGTGCGCTATATCTTTGAGCGCACCTCGCAGGTCTACTGCTTCGCGAATCAGCTGGCGCCGCTCGAGGTGACCAACCTGGAGAACGGCCCGCCGGCCGCAACCGGCGGCTTTACATCGCGCGGGCTGGCACCCCCGCCGGAAATCTCCACGGCCCCGGCTGCCAATCTCCAGTCGCTTGTAAACCTCTGGCAGCGGTTGCAAAACAGCTTTCAGGCCACGCTGCACCCCGATAGCCCGGGCGCGCGCCGGAGTGTGCAGCTCGTGGCCTTCAGTGATCCCAGCGACCTGCTCACCTTTCGCGTTCCACGCATTGGCAACGTAGAAGTCGTCAATGTATACGTCAAGGTTGCCCCGCATTGGCTGGGCCTGGTCGAGTCGCCCTACGCAGCGCACGATGACTACGCCGAGAACGAGGAAGTGCTGCGGTTGATGTTCGAAACCCCGGCGCATCGCGGCGGGCAGTGAGGCAAGCGGCCCCCATACGTAGTGAAATTCTGAGAAAAAGAGGTGGTATATTCGTCGGTAACGGCCCCTCCCCCCGGAGGTCCCCACCCATGAAAATCGGCAAGTTGTCGTGTGTTTTGCTGGCCTTGGCCGCCATGGGCAGCGCAGTGCAGGCACGAACCAGGATCATCGAGGATACGTCTGGCTCGTTGAAGTCGCTCACCAGTATTGGCGATGCTCTCGATTCGCCCGATCATCATCCGGTGCACATTCTGTATGTGCACGGTATTAGCGAAATTGGAGCGGGTGATTCCGCCATGCTGCGCGAGGCCATCTGCACCAAGTTGATGCTGTGCAACGTGGCAGACTGGCAGAATGCCGGCACCGAATTTGCCAATCACGGCGAATTTGCGCCTGGAGCCGCACCTCCGCCGCTCGACTATCTGGGCACGCCGGTCTGGAACTCGCCGGCAGAGTGGCAGGCGTCTGCTCCGTTCGTCGATCACTGGGTGGTCCGTCTTAAAGGCCACGCCGCTCCGCTGGTCGTCGACGAACTCAACTGGTGGCCTCTCGTTCTGGCCATCAAGTGCCGCGATGTGGTTGCCGCCGAAGCCTCCGTGGCTGGTCCCAGCGTCAAGCTGCTTCAGGTCTGCTCGCAGCAGGCCATGCAGGATCCCGGAGGAGTGGGCCATTTCTTTCCCTGGATTCCACCCCAGCAGGCCGCGGCCCCGGCCAAATCGCGCCCCCACGCTGTTCTATTGAATCGCGCGCTCAAACAAGACCTCATCGACTGGGGACTGGCCGATGTGCTGATCGTCAACGGCCCCATGGGCGCGATTATGCGCGATGGGCTTCGGCAACTGATTGTCAAGTGCGCTGCGTTCGATCCCTCCGAGGTAGCAGGCTCTTCGGCTGCGCAGAACCGGCAGGAAAAGTATGATTGGCAGACGCAGCTTGCCCACGGCAACGCAGTTGACCAGGAGTTTGTCGGGGTCACCCACAGTCTCGGCAGTTTCCTGCTCTTTAATACACTTTCGGTGAATCCAGCGGGCACGAGTGTGTCTGCGGCGAGTCCACTAGGCGCGAGTACGGCTGGGGTGAGTCCTGCGGCCGCGAGCGCGGCGGCGGGGTTCAGCCAGGCAGATACCCAGAAGGCATACGAGGACAACGCCCTCGAATACGTCTTCCAGCGGACGTCGCTTCTCTATTTTTTTGCCAATCAGCTTGAGATGCTCGAAATCACAAACCTCAACGCTGTATCCAGCGCGCCCGCCGGAAGCAGTCCAACCCCTGCTGCCGGCATCGTGACATCATCCGCACCTGCGCCCAACTTTGTCGACTTGCTTAACTACTGGCAGCAGATCCAGGCGAATTTTCAGGCTGCCGTGCATCCCAATGATCCGGCTGCGCGGGAGAAAATCCAGGTGGTGGCCTGGAACGATCCCAGCGACATCTTCACCTGGCGCGTGCCCAAGATCGGCAATGTGGACGTTGTAAACCTCTATGTGCAGAATGCGGGCCACTCCCTGGGGCTGCTCGAGTCTCCTGCGTCAGCGCATAGCCACTATGCGGAAAACAAACAGGTGTTGCAGGTGATGTTCGAGAACAGCGCCCACGTGAGCAGTAAGTGATGACCGCTTAGTGATGTTGCGCACGTTCAGAAGAGACCCTCGGCGCGCAAAATGAGATGGTTGTAGCGCTCCTGCCGCGGTCTTGGAATCATGCAATCCCGCAAGTTGACGTGTACCCTTCTGGTTCTGGCTGCCATGGGAGGCGCAGTATCGGGGCGGGCCAAAGTCATTGAAGACCAGAACGGTGCGGCGAAAACACCCTCCAGCATTGGCGACGCGCTGAATTCCCCCGATCACCATTCGGTGCACATCCTCTACGTGCATGGCATCGGCCAGTTGGGCCCGGGCGATTCCGCACTCCTTCGCAACTCAATCTGTGCGCGGCTGCGGCTTTGCGCTGTCGGCGACTGGAAGAACGCCGGCGTGGAGTTTGCCGATAAAGGCGAGTTCTCGCCCAGCGTGCCACCCCCGCACTCGATTACCTCGGAGAGCCCGTATGGCGGAGTGAGGAAGAATGGCAAGCGTCGGCTCCGTTTGTCGTGCATTGGGTCGTGCAGCTCCGGGGCTATCGCGCGCCCCTGGTGCTTGATGAAATCAACTGGTGGCCGCTCGCGCTGCCCATCAAGTGCCGCCACGTCCTGGCTCCCGATGCAAGGCTTTCCGGTCCAGACCGCGATCTTCTCGCACGCTTCTCGCAGGCTGCTCAGCAAAATCCCGAGGGATTGGGCCGCTTTTATCCCTGGCTAAGCGCCGAAAAAGCTGCCCAACTCGACGCTATCCGGCCGCGCGGGGTCCTGCTCAATCGATCGCTCAAGCAAACCGTAGTCGATTGGGAACTCGCGGACGTGCTTCTGGCGTAGGACCGATGAGCGGTATTCTGCGGGATGGCGTGCGGTAGTTGATGGCCAAATCTGCGGCGTTCGATCCGCATGCCATCAACCGGGGCCCCCGCCGCCACCCAGGGAGCCGAAAAATACGATTGGCGGTCGCAGCTCAAGAGCGACAAGACCATGGATCAGGAGTTCATCGGAGTAACTCACAGCCTGGGAGCCTACCTTCTGTTCAATGCGCTATCGGTCGATAGCTTCGGAGTTGCCGCGCCGAGCCAGGCGGAAGCGGCGCGGCTGACCGCCTAACAGGACGCCGTGCGCTACATCTTTGAGCGCACCTCGCAGGTCTACTGCTTGGCCAATCAGCTCGCCGCGCTGGAGATTACGAACCTGGAGAACGCCGGGAATACGCGGCCCGCAGGCGCAGCCGGCTTTACGTCGCGCGGACTGGCCGCGCCGCCTGATTTTTCCACCTCTCCCGCCGAAAATCTCCGCTCCCTGGTCAACCAGTGGCAGCAGTTGCAAACCAGCTTCCAGGCCGTGCTGCACCCCAATGACCCCGACGCCCGAGAGAGCCTCCATCTGGTGGCGCTCAGCGATCCCAGCGGCGTGCTCACGTTTCGCGTCCCGCGCATTGGTAACGTCGACGTGGTCAATCTGTACGTGCGGGTCGCTCCGCACTGGTTCTGGCTCTTTGCAATGCCCTGCGCGGCACACGACGACTACGCTGAAAACAAGCAGGTATTCCGGGTGCTCTTCGGGAACACACAGCATATCGCCGGCGACGAATGAGTCGGAACTCCCGGCACGGGTGCCTGGTGCGACCAGCCCGGAGATCGGCTTAGTTTGATTTGGGATCGATAGGCGCTTGCGGCGGAATGGCGGGCGTCTGCGCCGGTTCCTGAGCCGCCTCTGATTCCAGCTTTGCTACCCTCAGCAGAATAATGCGCTTCAATTCAAGCAAGGCGGGATCATCCGGGTTAATGTCCGTCTCCTGTTCGACGTTTCTGATCGTTTCCCTGAGGATCTCCGCGAGTTGGCGAGGCGAATACATCTTTGGTGGGCTGAGCTCCCAAAGGCACGGATGCGGGAATTCTTCAAAAGGTGGCTTGGATCGTCACGAGTTCCGAAATCGTTATGGCTCGATCGGCCCAATCCGTTTCACCTCCGGCCCCGCTCACCATTGCCACTCGCAAATTCAGGATGTTAGCCTCAACCTTGGATCACTGACGGAAGGGGCTCCCTGACAACTATGCAAAGCACCTATAACGGGCTGGAACTGCCCAAAAACGGCGAGCCGATTGAGTATAAGGACGGGCAGTTTGCCGTGCCCGACCGGCCCATCATCCCGTTCATCGAGGGCGATGGCACGGGACGCGACATATGGAAAGCGTCGCAGCGGGTTTTTGACGCCGCGGTGGAAAAAGCTTACGCCGGTAAGCGGGCGATTCGCTGGTTTGAGATTTTCGCCGGCGAAAAAGCCTTCAGGCAGTTCAACAACTGGCTGCCGGACGATAGCGTGGCTGCGGCGCGAGACCTGCGCGTGTCCATCAAGGGACCTTTGACCACGCCGGTGGGCGGGGGCATCCGCTCGCTCAACGTGGCGCTGCGCCAGATTCTCGATCTCTACGCTTGCGTGCGCCCGGTGAAGTATTACCAGGGCGTGCCCAGCCCGGTAAAGCACCCCGAAAAGCTCGACATCGTGATTTTTCGCGAGAATACAGAGGATGTCTACGCGGGCGTCGAATTCAAAGAAGGCTCTGAGGACGCGGCGCGGCTGATTTCCTTTCTCAATGACGATCTGCTGAAGGGCGGCAAGAAAAAGCTGCGCGCCGATTCGGGCGTCGGCATCAAGCCCATCTCGATTTTCGGCACCAAGCGGCTGGTGCGCTACGCTATCCGCCACGCGCTGCAGGCAGGACGCAAGACCGTCACACTGGTGCACAAGGGCAATATCCAGAAGTTCACTGAGGGCGCGTTCCGCGAGTGGGGCTACGAAGTGGCCACGCAGGAATTTCGTGCGCAGGCGGTGACCGAGCGCGAAAGCTGGATCCTGGGCAACGTTGAAGCCCAGCCCGGCCTGACCATTGAAGAAAACGCCGCGCTCATTGAGCCGGGGATGGAGTTTGGCTCGCCCGCGTTCCGCGACTCGCTCTACGCTGAAGTTAAGTCGGTGCTCGATTCGATCGGCAAATCGCACGGAAACGGTGCGTGGAAGTCGAAGGTTCTGGTTAACGACCGCATCGCCGACTCCATTTTTCAGCAGATCATCATCCGGCCCGAGGATTACAGCGTGCTGGCCACGCCCAACCTGAACGGCGACTACATCTCCGACGCGGCTGCGGCACAGGTGGGCGGGCTGGGCATTGCGCCCGGCGCCAACATCGGCGACGGCTACGCGGTGTTCGAGGCCACGCACGGCACCGCGCCCAAGTACGCCGACAAGGACGTCATCAATCCCGGCTCGGTGATTCTCTCCGGCGTGATGCTACTCGAGTTTATCGGCTGGAAGGAAGCGGCGCGGATGATCGAGAGCGCGATGGAGAAAACCATCCAGCAGAAGTTCGTCACCTACGACTTCGAGCGGCAACTCACCGGGGCGACGAAGGTCGGAACGAGCCAGTTTGCGACGAGAATCATTGGCAATATGCAGCGGAGCTAGCGGCGCTAGCCGAGTTAGCGGAGCTAGGAAACTCCGCAGGCGCGTGCGAAGCTCGGCTAACTCCCCTAGCTCCGCCATTTAACTTCCCAGGAGAAATAAGGTATGCGAAAAAAAGTCAGCATTATCGGCGCCGGCAACGTCGGCTCTTCAGCTGCGCACTGGATTATGGCCAAGGAACTGGCCGATGTAGCCCTTATCGACGTGGTCGAAGGAGTACCCCAGGGCAAGGCGCTCGATCTGAGCCAGGCGCAGCCCATCGAGCGCTCCGACGTTCACATCTTCGGAGGCAACGATTATGCTGCCACGGCGGACAGCGACGTGGTCATCATCACCGCCGGCATCCCCAGAAAACCCGGCATGAGCCGCGACGACCTGCTGCACACCAACTTCAAGATCATGTCGGAAGTGGTCGCGAAAGTGGTCGCGTATTCGCCCGAAAGCGTTCTGATCATCGTCTCCAATCCGCTGGATGCCATGGCGCAGGCTGCCTACAAGCTCTCGGGCTTCAACCGCCAGCGCGTCATCGGCATGGCCGGTGTGCTCGATGCCGGCCGCTTCAAGAGCTTCGTTGCGCAGGAGCTCGACGTCAGCGTGGAGAACATGTCGGCGTTCGTGCTTGGCGGCCACGGCGACACCATGGTGCCACTGACGCGCTTTTGCACTGTGGCTGGATTTCCTGTCACCGACCTCATCGCGCCCGAGCGGCTCGCGGAGATCGTGCAACGCACGCGCGACGGCGGCGCCGAAATCGTCAGGCACCTCAAGACAGGCAGCGCCTACTACGCACCCTCAGCCGCCGCGGTTGAAATGGCCGAGGCGATTCTAAAGGACAAGAAAAAGATTTTGCCCTGCGCCGCGTACCTCCAGGGCGAATACGGCATCGACGGCTACTTCATTGGCGTGCCCTGCAAGCTGGGCTCGGGCGGCCTGGAGCAAATCATCGAGCTCAAACTGACGCCGGAAGAAAGCGCGGCGCTGAAGAAGAGCGCTGCCGCGGTAAAGGAGCTCTGCGACGTCATCGGCGTGTAAGCGGCTCACGCCGATGACAGGCAGATGTGAGCGAGCTGGCGCGTGCGCGGCGCGGAACGAAGAACCTGTAACGAAAGTTTGTCTTGACCTCGCAAGCAAGCCTTGCTAACATCCTCACTCAAGGACCACCCCCCAGCCTTTAAAGAATTGCTTAGCAGGAGAATCCCCGTGAGACCACGTGTCTCAGGACGGCCTGCTGGCAGAGGCTCCGTGTCTGCCAGCCGTCGCCGACAACTTCATATCATGACATCGACCCGCCGGGACGCCTTGAGCTTTCGGTTCCGGGAGCCGCTTTCTGGGAAGCTCCTGAAAACTCCCCCGAAACGATATTGATCCGCATTGGAGGCTGTATGAAAAAAATCGCTTTTTGCACGATGATTTCTCTGCTGGCCGCGTCTGCGTGCCTGCTCGCCCAAACCGCTTCATACTCGTTCGATCCATCTCCGGGCTCCGCAGGATCGGCTGGACAGGCTACACCACCCGTCAAGTCGTCGGAGGGGCCGGCGCCGTTCTCGCGCCTCGGTCTCAGCGTCGGAGTCGGCGTCAACGGCATCAATTTCCAGGCCGCCGTTGAAGCCAACCGGTATATCAATATCCGCGGCGTCGGCAACTACTTCAGCTACTCCCTCACCGTCAAGTCCGGCGGAGTGACGGACTCCGGCACCCTGAATTTTGCCACCGCCGGCGTTTCGGGCGATATCTATCCCTTTCCCAATCACGGCTGGCGGGTAAGCCCGGGGCTGCTCTTCTACAACCAAAACGCTGTCAGCCTCAGCGGGGGCCCCGGGGCCGGAAAATCGTTCAAGGAGAACAGCGACACCTATTACTCCTCGCCAACCGAACCTGTCACCGAGGTGGGCAGCGTCAACCTCAACCACATCAATCCTGCGTTTACGCTGACCACCGGCTGGGGAAACCTGATATCTCGTAAGGGCGGCCACTTTTCCGTTCCCTTTGAAATCGGCGCCGCCTTCGTCGGCTCCCCTACGGTAAACCTCACCTACACCGGCGGCGAGGTCTGCTCGGATACCGCCGGCGACCCACCCTGCTATACCGCCTCTACCTACACGCCGCTGCTGACCGACACAACGGCCCAGATCGCCAAATACAACAAGGACCTGGATCCGCTGAAGGTCTATCCCATCTTCTCGCTCGGCATCGGGTATAACTTCAGCATCCACTAACAATTGAGCGGAAATCAGCGCAGGAATATCGCGGCCACCGCTGCTCCTTCGATCGATGAAGGAGTAGCGGAAGCTGCGGCCGGGGCGCTTTGCGCTTGCACGCTGCCTAAGGGCTAAAAGCAAATAGCTGAATGCTGCTTTTTTCAGTCCAGCGCCATGCTCAACTGGTGGCGCACGTCGGCGCCGCGAATCCAGAAGATGACGTCCGTAGCGATGTTGGAGGCGTGGTCGGCGATCCGTTCCAGGTTCTTGGCCACCAGGATGCCGTTCATAGCTTGCTGCGTGACGCGAGGTTGCTCTTCGATCAACTGCAGCAGATCTTTTTGGGCGCGCCGGTTCATGCGGTCAATCTCGTCGTCCATTTCGCGCACCGAGTCGGCCAGCCGCGCGTCGCCGTCGAGCAAGGCCTGCAGCGCGGTGCGGATCATCTGTCCAGCGAATTCGCCCAGGGCGGGAAAATCCACGGGCAACTCCACCTGCTCGAGATTGAGAATCTCCTTGGTTCGCCTGGAAATGCTCATCGACTGGTCGCCGATCCGCTCCAGGTCGCCATTGATCTTGATGACGGCAAGGATGAAGCGCAGATCGATGGCCATGGGTTGTTCCTTGGCCAGCAACTCGTACGCCATTTCGTCCAGCTCGCGCTGCGCGGTGTCGATTGCCCGCTCGTTCTGCTTGACGAACTTGCACAGGCCCTTGTCGCGCCGCAGGTAAGCCTCAACCGCCGACTCCACGGCCAGCTGCGACAGCGCAGCCATAGCCAGGAGCTTGTCTTTCAGTTCGGCGAGTTGCTGATGAAAATGAATACGCGGCACGCCTGTTCCTCTCCCATCTACCCATTGTGCATCATGCAAGATTACAACAGAACAAATTTCGGCGTATACACCCGAAGTGTTATTTGTCCACGCTGCGGACCCGAATCGATACTCGGGTGCGAACCCGGACCGGCACTCACGCGGCGCACATTTGGTAAGACGCCGGACCCACCGCTCGGAAAGCGCCCTGCGCGTCCTCGATCAGGCCGTGCCCGCCGTCGCCGTGCCCCGATGCCGAGGCGCAGGCGGTTCGATCTTGCCCAGCAGAAAAACATATCCCGCGATGCCCACGGCCAGGTAAGCGGCGGCCACGGCAAACGCCCAAAAATAGCTATGCGACGCCGAAACCAGGTAGCCGGTGAGTATGGAGGCCGCGATGCCCGAAACCTGGCCGGAAAAATTGATGACTCCGCCCACCTTGCCCACGTCGGCGCGGACCGCAATCAGCGAAGGCAGCGACCAGGCGACAGGCGCTGCGGCTCCCAGGCCTCCGATGGAAATGCTGATCCACACCAGCGCCTGCGTGGCGTCCTGCGCCCGCGCCGCGCCCAGAATTCCCAGCCCGAAGGCTGTGCCGCTGATCAGAACCACGCGCCGCACGCGGCTGGCTGCGCAGCCCCGCCGGATGAGGTGATCCACCAGCCACCCTCCAATGCCGATGTCGGTCGCGGTGGCAAAGATCCAGGGCACGCTGCTATAAGCAAACGAATGCGCCAGGTTGATGTGCAGCGCCGACGAAAGGTAAGTCGGAAGCCAGTAGAGCAGCATGTAGAAGACGTAGTTGTAGGCGCCGAAACCGAGCAGCAAGCCGATCACTTTGCGCTCCACCAGCAGATGACCGAGCGATGAGGCGGGTGGCTGGACCCCGGGCTCAACGGCCAACTCATCCTGTTGCTCGATGTACCTTCGCTCAGGCTCGGTCAGTTCGGAATCCTCGCCGGGATCGCGATAGACGCGCCAGAAAACCAGAAAGTAAATGAAGCTGATGACACCGGTCATGGCGAAGCTCCAGCGCCATCCCACCGCCAACAGAACCGCGCCGATGAACGGTACGCCGATGGCCGGGGCAAACTTGGCGGCGGAGTCGAACAGCGACGTAGAAAGGCCGCGCGCCCGCGCCGGAAACCACATGCCGATGGCTTTGGCGTTCGAAGGAAAAGTAGGCGCTTCGCCCACGCCGAGCAGGAATCGCGCGCCGAAGAATCCGCTCAGGTTGGGCGTAATCGCCGCGGCAAACGAGGCCACCGTCCACAAGAAAGTGCCCACCCGGCCCACGCGCCGCACTCCCAGCTTGTCCAGCACCACGCCGATTGGCAACTGGCAGGCGGCGTAAGTCCAGTTGTAGGCGCTGGAAAGGTAGCCGAAGACGACGTCGGAAATCCCGAATGCCCCCACCAGCGAATCGTGCGAGACGGAGAGATTGACGCGGTCGAAATAATTTACCAGGACGCCGATGCCGAGCAGCCACGCGATGCGCCAGCGCCGGCGCGGCACGCCTGCTTCCGGAGCCGGGCCGGTCTGCTGCGGCTTTTCCGCGGAGATGAATTCCTGTTCTGCCAACCGTTTTCCTTCGAGCGCGACATCCCAAGTCAGCCTTTGGCCCCGGACTTTTGTTGAACGACCTCGTTCTCGAGAGTGCCGATGGGATCGATGGTGATGCGGACTCTGTCGCCGTGGTTCAGGGTAAATGAATCGGGAGGAACAATGCCGGTTCCCGTCATCAGGAAGGCGCCCGCCGGAAACGTATTCTCGCGAAAAAGATAGCCCACCAGCTCGGCCGGAGCGCGCTTCAACTCCGCCAGTGTCGTGGCGCCGGAAAACTCGGCCCGGCCGGCGCGTTCGATCTCGAGGCGAATGGGCGTGGTAGCGGGCAGCGGATCGCTCCTGACCAGAATGCACGGGCCCAACGCACAACTGCGGTCGTAGACCTTGGCCTGGGGAAGGTAAAGCGGATTTTCGCCCTCGATGTCGCGTGAGCTCATGTCGTTGCCCACGGTGTAGCCGATGATCTGCCCGCGCGGATTGATTAGCAGCGTCAATTCCGGCTCGGGGACCGACCAGCTGGCGTCGGCGCGAATGCGCACCGGGCTGCCGGGCCCGGCCACCCGGCTCGGCGTGGACTTGAAAAACAGCTCCGGACGCTGGGCTGAGTAGACGCGATCGTAAAAATCGCCGCCGCCCGCGTCTTTGGCCTCAGCCATGCGCGCGCTGCGGCTGCGGTAAAAGGTCACGCCTGCTGCCCACACCTCCTGGCTGCCGATGGGCGCTTCAATTCGCACTGAGGCAAAATCCGCCGCAGGCTTGCCGGTTGCGGCGATGGACTCGAGGTAAGTGCGCAAATCCTCATGCGTCACCAGCGCATCCCAATTCGATTCCGGGACGCGAAAGTGCTTTCCGCCGTCCTCGACGTAGTTTCCATTGTTGGTCCGGTAAACCTTCACTTCGTCTTCTCCAGGCGCTCGACAATTCGACCCACATCGTAAACACAACCGCCCCAGGGACCGCCGCTGACCTCAACCAGCGCCGCCCAAAGGCGCGTGTCTTCAGGCAGATCGGGATGCGGAGCCAGATCGGCGCGCAGTTTTCGTCGCGTCAGCCGCCGCGCACCCTCCTCGGCGTCAAAGCGCTCCGCGCCTTCACCCACCAGGTGCACCGTCCCGCCGAGCGCCACGCGGTCGATGACAATCTCGATAGTGTCCCCATCGCGCACTTTGCCGATGGGGCCACCCGCAAGCGCCTCGGGCGAAATGTGGCCGACACACGCTCCCGTCGAAACGCCGCTGAAGCGGCCGTCGGTGAGCACCGCCACGTGCTTGCAGTGCGGCAGTTGCTTCAGCGCCGAAGTGATCTGGTAAATCTCCTGCATGCCGGCGCCCTTGGCGCCGCTGCAGATGAGCACAATCACATCGCCCTGCGCGATTGCGCCCGTCTTGATGGCCTGGATGGCCGCAGCCTCGGTGACGAAGACACGCGCCGGCCCGGCGTGCCGGTAGACGTGGTCCGCGCCCACCAGCGAAGGGTCAATCGCAGTGCCCTTGATGACCGAACCCTCCGGCGCCAGGTTCCCGATGGGAAAACAGACTGTGGAAGTCAGGCCGCGGGATCGGGCGCGATCACGCGACATGATCACCTCCCCGGGATCGATGCCATCCTGTTCCTGCAGCGCGCGGAGCAGGACTCCTCGCCTTTCACTCTCGGACCACCAGTCGAGGCTGGCGCCTAGCGTGTCGCCGCTTACTGTCACCACGCTCTCATCCAAAAGATCCAAGGCGCGGAGCGCCAACATGACTTCGGGCACGCCGCCGGCCAGAAACACTTGCACGGTGGCAAAATTGTGCGGGCCGTTGGGCAGCGCGTCCACCAGCCGCGGGACAGAGCGATTCACCTCTGCCCAATCCGAGACCGTCGGCCGCGGCAGGCCGGCCGCGTGCGCGATAGCGGGCAGGTGGATGAGCAGATTGGTCGATCCTCCGAAAGCCGCGTGCAGCACCATGGCGTTGCGCACGGCGGCCGGCGAGAGAATGTCGCGCACGCCCATGCCGAGCTGATGGAGTCGCAACAACGCGCGCGCCGAGCGGCGCGCTGCGTCAAGCCAGATGGGCTGGCCTGAGGGCGCGAGCGCGGTATGCGGCAGCGAAAGACCCAGCGCCTCTCCCACCACCTGCGAGGTGGCCGCGGTTCCCAGAAACTGGCAGCCCCCGCCTGGAGATGCGCAGGCGCGGCAACCAACCTCCGCGGCATATTCCAGTGTGATCTGGCTTTGCGCAAACCGCGCACCGATGGTCTGCACTTTGGCCGCGTCCTCGCCGGCCTCGGGCAGTAGCGTCACGCCGCCCGGCACAAGCACCGCGGGCAGGTCGCCCGATGCAGCCAGCGCCATCATCATCGCCGGCAGTCCCTTGTCGCAGGTGGCCACGCCCAGCACGCCTTTGCGCGTGGGCAGCGAGCGCATCAGCCGCCGCAGAACTACTGCGGCGTCGTTGCGAAAGGGCAGCGAGTCCATCATGCCCGTCGTGCCTTGTGTACGGCCGTCGCAGGGGTCGGTGCAGGCACCGGCGAACGGAATGGCACGCTGCGATTTCAATTCGCGCGCCGCTTCGGCCACCAGCAGGCCCACTTCCCAATGGCCGGTGTGAAAACCCAGCGCAATGGGCTCGCCCGACTCTGCGCGCAGGCCGCCGTGTGTGCTCAGGATCAGAAACTCCGGATCAAGCAGGCGCCTTGGATCCCAGCCCATGCCCGCGCTTTGCGTCAGGCCGAAGAGATTTCCCGAGGGCTCGGTCAGGAGCATCTCCGCCGAGAGCGGCAATTGTCCCGCTGGACCCGCGGCGTGCGTCGCCACGCGCAGCAGATCTGCGTCCGCGGTTTCCAGAACCGAGCTCAGCGGGATGGTTGCGATGGGAGGGTCCTTTCCGCAACCAAAAGTATAGTGGCCGTGGGCTCAGGGCCGCGCCGGCCAAATGCGGCTCAAGTCGATTCATTTCGGTCGCATCAGGGACAGGGATTTCGCTTCCGCCTCAGCACATCGAGGGCCAGATGGAGGAACGCTCCAACGGGATGATAGGCCCATGCAGAATCCAGATGTGCCGTAAACGAGGTGCTGGAGAACGCAAGGGCGCGCGGGTCGAGCCAGATCGGCCTGTCCACGATATGCAGGCTCGGTCCAAAGCCGATCAGAAATCCCAGGAACTGGAACCGGCGCGGAGGATAGCGGCCGGTGCTGAGGTAAGCAAGTTGCTGCGGCGACGCGATAAAGTTCACGTTCACTTGGCTCAACCGGCGATCCTGCGGATTGCCGGGCAGGACATTGGCCAAAGTCAGGTGGGCGTCAGGAAACTGATGGTTGACTGCGTTCAGGACCTTCACCTGGCATGCAGTGGGATGAGACGCCCCGGTCATCGAAGCTGATGACAGGGTTTTCGTCGGACCCCAGGCGATGGGATCGAAACCACCCAATTCCCTCGTGACCCCCTCGCGCGCCTCCGAGAAGCCAAGCACGACGTAGCCGTCGACGATTTGCGTGGGAACCTGCGCGGGACTCTCAGACTCTGCGTCCTTCGCGTGGACCGGGATCTCTTCATATGCGTCTTCGAGCCGGAGTTGCGAGCTGTCGGTTCCGGTGGAGTCCGCGGCGCCCATGGCCTCGCGCGAGGGATTCACGACGCGCAGATCAGCGGACAATTGCTTGAGGGGAGACTGCGCCAAACCCTGACTCGCGGGAAGAAGAAGGAGCGGCAGCCCCGCATACGAAACCACCAGCACCCACGTGGGCTTTCTTTTACGCGCGTCAAACTCGCGTCGAGCGTTCGAGCCAGCCAATTTGCACTTTCTCACTCTTCTCATCATGCGGTCAGGGCCTTTGGCTCTGCACGGCGAGCAATCGCCAGGCAGGGTGAGCCTTTCAGTCCAAAGTCTTCTTGAAAGTCCAAAGCCTTCTTGAAAGTAGGGGTGGTTCGGGGTTACCTGCGGGCATTGTACCCATAAGTTTGTAAAGAAAAGATGATTTTTCGCGGGTGATAGCATTTTCAGAAATTGTGTAGACCGAAACCGCAACCGCTGAGTGGATTTTTCCTTGAGCAAAATCCACCTGCACGGCCACTAAAAGTTCACAGGATTTCTGAAAATGCCGGAATGCCGGTTCCGGGGGTTACTATTCCCGTTCTGAGTGACTTCAGATCAACGCGAGCGGCCCTGCTTGCGCGCCGAACCATCAGCTGTGCGCTGGAACCGCTTCGCGCGTCCAATTGCCGTCAACCAGCCGCCAGATGCCGAGCGGGTTTTCGTCCTTTAGTTCGTCGGGCAGAGCAGGCTGCGGAAAATCCTGGTAGCACACGGGGCGCACGAAGCGATAGATCGAGTAGGTTCCCACCGAGGTCGCGCGGCTGTCACTGGTGGCCGGGTAGGGCCCGCCGTGCACCATGGCGTGGCAAACCTCCACGCCTGTAGGAAACCCGTTCACAATCAGCCGCCCTGCCTTGCGCTCAAGGACTGTCACCAGGCCGGCGAATGCGGCGAGGTCAGCCTCGGTGCCATGCAGCGTGGCCGTAAGTTGCCCTTCGAGCGAGCGCGCCAGCGCCATCAATTCGTCGCGGTTCTCGTAGCGAATCACCAGCGTGCTCGGACCGAAAACTTCTCCCGCCAATTTGGGATCGCGCAGCAGGTCGCGTCCTTCAATCTGCATCACCACCGGAACGGCGCAAGAGCTCCCGGCGCCGTCGGATACACCGGCCCTTGCCAATGTTTCCACGGCGCCATGCGCCTGCCGCGCCGCCACGCCGGAGCTGTAGCTCTTCGCAATGCCCTCGGTAAGCATGGGCGAAACAGCAGCTTTCTCAACTTGCGTTTTGAGTTCGGCCACCAGCGCATCGGCGTCAGCATTGCGCGGCAGAAAAACCAGTCCTGGCTTGGTGCAGAACTGTCCCACGCCCAGCGTGAACGAGCCGAAAAGGCCGCCCGCAATCTGCGCGCCCCGCGTGCGCAGCGCTTCTGGCAACACAAACACGGGATTCACGCTGCTCATTTCCATAAAGCAGGGGATGGGCTCGGGCCGAGCAGCCGCGCGCTCCATCAGTGCCTTGCCGCCGGCGAGCGAGCCGGTAAATCCCACCGCCTTCACGTTGGGATGATCCACCAGCGCTGTGCCAATCTGAGATCCCGGGCCGAAGAGTAGAGCAAACACGCCCGATGGCAGACCGCATTCCTTCACTGCGCGCGCAATCGCCTGCCCAACCATTTCGCTGGTGCCGGGATGGGCGTGATGCGCTTTCACCAAGACCGGATTGCCGGCGGCGAAGGCGGCCGCGGTATCGCCGCCTGCTACCGAAAACGCGAGAGGAAAATTGCTGGCTCCGAACACCGCCACCGGACCCAGCGGCCGCATCATGGAGCGGATATCGGAACGCGGCAGCGGCGTGCGCGCGGGTTGCGCGGGATCGATGCGCGCATTCACCCAAGACCCCTCTTCGACCACCTGCGCGAAGAGGCGAAGCTGGTTGATGGTTCGCGCTGATTCGCCCTTGAGCCGCGCTTCAGGCAGCGCCGTTTCGCGATGTGCTCGCTCCACCAGTTCCGGCACAATGGCTTCGATTCCCGCGGCGATGGCGCGCAGGGAGCGAGCCTTTTCGCGGCCAGGCAGCTTGCCGTAGGTCGTGAATGCTTCTTCGGCCAGCGCCGCCGCACGGTTCAAGTCGTCAAGCGAAGCGCAATGATATTCGGGGTCAAGTCGCCCGCCTGTCGCAGGATCGAATCCGTAAAACGTATCGCCTGCTCCCGCCAACGATTCTCCGCCGACGATCGAAGCGCCGCGCAACGCGATGGTTGATAACATGAATCACTCCCAAAAGCAGCTTCTAGCCACCCGCTCCTCGCTATTTCGCGCCGATTGACGCATTCGCGGCTGGCAAATCGGGCTAGAAGCTAGTGGCTGGAAGCTGTCTTCTCATTCTTCCCCGATATCTTCATTCCACACTTCCGGATACTGTGCGATGTAACCTGCCAGCAAGTCACGGCATTCGCGGTTGTCAAGGTCGATCACGTCCACGCCGTTCTCGCGCAGCCAGTCCAGGCCTCCCGCAAAATTGCGGCTCTCGCCCACCACCAGCGTACCGATGCGGAACTGCCGCACCAGGCCGCTGCAATACCAGCATGGCGCCAGCGTGGTCACCATGACAAGATTGCGGTAGCTGCGTTGCCGGCCGGCACGTCGAAAGGCGTCGGTTTCGCCATGCACGCTGGGATCGCCTTCCTGCACGCGGCGATTGCGGCCTCGGCTCAGCAATTCTCCGCTTCGCGTAAACAGCGCCGCCCCGATGGGTATCCCTCCCTCGCCGAGGCCGATCCGCGCTTCCTCGATGGCCACGGCGAGCATCTGCTCGTACAAACTCACAAAATCAAGGGTAACGCAGAGGGCACGTCCGGTACTTTGGTTCACGAAAAAGGCCGCAGCTGCGAAAGCTGACGATATACTGTCGCAGCGAAATCCCGGGCCCAGCATAACGGCTTCCTAGGAAGTGAAATCTCAAGGAGGATTGTGATGCGTATCGTTCATGCAGGACGAATATTGGTGCTTTGCGGCGCGGTGGCTGCGCTGCTTGCTGCGGTGCCGGCCAGGGCCGCGGTCGATGCATTCATGACGCTTTCGGGCGTCAAGCAAGGAGTCATCAAGGGCGATCAGGGATCGGAAAAAATCCAGCTCGTCAGTGTCGGCCGCGACGCCGCCACCGGGATGTCCAGCGGCAAGCGGCAGCACTCCCCGATTATGATCACCAAAAAGATCGATATGGCGTCGGCCAAGCTGGCCATGGCGTCCACTTCACATGAGACGTTGGGCAATGTGACGATCACGTTTGATGGAGTCTCGCGCGGCACGAGGGCCGTTGAAAGGATCACGCTCACCAACGCGACCATCATCAGCGTGCGCAAGTCGGGCGGAAACGAGATCATTACACTCGATTACCAGGCCATCGAGGTTACCTGGACCGACGGCGGCAAAACCGCAACCGACGACTGGGAATCTCCGGTGTAGTACATGCGGAGTTAGCGACGTTACCGGGACCGGTTCTCTGACCGCTTGGTTCTATACCAATTCCGTGCCCCATCCTTTCGCCTTTTTTCTCGCGAAAGCGTGGGAAGGCACGAACAGAAAAAGGTAAGAATTCAAACGGTCAGTGACCTGACTCCGCTGCTTCAACTCACCGTCAACACCAGCTTGCCAAAGTGCGTAGCCTCTTCAAGAAACTTGAAGACTTCGCGCGCCTGGGACCAGTCGAAGGCTTCGCCCACAGGACGCATCTCGGTAAGCGCGATGGCGCGATTCATGTCTAAGAAGTCCTTCCGCGAACCCACGTAGATGCCTCGGATGCGCGCCGTTTTGTGAATGATCAGCGGAATGGGAAAGGGGTCAGTAGAAGCGGCCAGCGCGCCCACCTGGGCCACCGTTCCGCCTGGCCGGATGGCGCGAAGCGAGCGCGCCAGTGTGCCCGCGCCGCCCACGTCCACCACCAGGTCCACGCCTTCGCCGCCCGTCTGCTCGTTCGCCCAGAGGTCCCACTCGGGATTGTCGCGGTAGTTCAGCCCCGCATCGAGGCCCATGGCCTTGGCCCGCTCCAGCTTTTCCTGGCTCGAGGAAAGACCCAGAACCCGCGCGCCTTTGAGCCGCGCAAACTGCAGCGCGAAGATCGAAACGCCGCCCGTGCCCTGGATCAGGACGGTTGCGCCCGGCTTGAGCTCACCCGCGGCCAGCCCGTTCCAGGCCGCAATCGCGGCGCAAGGCAGAGTCGCGCCTTCCTGGTAGCTGAGGTGATCGGGAATGCCGACCAACCCGTCTTCCTTGAGCACCACGTAGTCGGCCAGCACGCCATCAATGTCGCCGCCCAGCGCCCCCCGCGCCTTGGCCGCCGTCAACGGCCCGTCGACCCAATTCTGCATAAAGATGCCGGCCACGCGATCGCCCGCCCGCCACTTGGTCAGGTCGGCGCCCACGGCCACCACTTCCCCGGCAGCGTCGGAACAGGGAATGCGCGGTAGCTTCATTTTGGGGTTGTAAAGCCCCTTCACCACCATCAGATCGCGATAATTGTAAGAAACCGCGCGCACACCTACCAGCACTTCGCCGGGCCCCGGTGTGGGCGTCGGCCTCTCTACAAACTCCAAAGAATCAATGCCGAATGATGAAATCTGCCACGCACGCATGCGGGTCCTCCCTGCGGCCATGTTTGCGCATTGCCATTTTGCGGGACGCTGGCCGCGTCAAACCCATTAGAATGAGAATATGGCTCGCGGATGGGAAAGTAAATCGGTGGCAGAACAAATGGCAAGTGTCTCAGACGTCCCTGCACTCCAATCCGGGCTCCCGGCGCGCGGGTTTTCACCCAATGCATCGAACCCCGCCAGCACCCACATAACCGAAGAAGCCCGGCGCGTGGCCGAGCAGCAGCGCACCGCTCGCGAAAGGCAGAAGCAGGTTCTTCACCTTGAGCGCGAAAGCATCCTCTCGCGAAGAACCTCGAATCCCGGACGTCGCGCAGCCCTCGAGGCCGCTTTAGCGCACATCGACGCCCAGATCCAGGCGCTGGACTAAGAAGCAGCTCTTAGCTGTTAGCTCCCCGATCCCAAACCGCCGTCTGCCTGCTGCCTCGCCAACACACGTTGCCCATCCTTCGTTGCCCCATCCCTCGCGCAGCCTTACCGCGCGAAGGGTGGGATGCTAACTCGCTGATGCCCTGCCTTACTGCTCGCGATGGATAAGCAGCGTGTTGGCCTGATCCACCGACGAAAGCGAGACCCGCGCGATGTTCACGTGATCGGGCCGCGTCACCGCCCACAGGATTACATCCGCAATGTCTTCCGCCTTAAGAGGCTTGATCCCCTTGTAGACCTTGGAGGCGCGCGAGGCGTCGCCGTGAAAACGCACCAGGCTGAAATCCGTTTCCACCAGGCCGGGATCGACGCTGGTGACGCGCACCGGAGTCCCTAGCAGGTCTTCGCGCAGGCCGTCGTTGATAGCGCGCGCCGCTGCCTTGGTTCCGCAATAAACCGCGCCGTTGGGATAAACGATCTCGCCCGCCATCGACCCCAGAGTTACTACGTGGCCGCGCCGGCGCACCACCATCCCGGGAATCACGGCACGCGCCACGTACAGCAGTCCCTTGACGTTGGTGTCGACCATTTCTTCCCAGTCTTCGACGCGGCCGGTGTACAGCTTGTCCATGCCGCGGCTCAGGCCGGCATTGTTCACCAGAACGTCGATCTCCGACCACTCAGCCGGCAGCTCGTCGACCGCGCGCTGCACGGCATGGCGATTTCGTACATCAAGATCGATGGAGTGCACAGCAGCAGCACCGCGGTCGAGCGCGCGCGAGGCAACTTCCGCCAGTTTTCCGGCGCGGCGCGCGGCCAGCAGCAGACGCGCTCCCTCGCCTGCAAATGCCATCGCTGTAGCCGCGCCAATGCCGG
>JASHQH010000167.1 GCA_030037635.1 Acidobacteriaceae bacterium | reverse complement strand
CCAGTTCGGTTTGCCGCTGCTGATGATTGTTCTCGGCACAGTGATTTGGTGGAGGCGGCGATAGCGTTTGTAAGCCGCGCACGAATTAGTCTCTGCGTTTTAGAAACGGCTAGCGCCACGACTTCGTGATTTCGTAATCACCCCATGAACCTGGGGAAACCACAAACTACGCGGTCGCGGTACTAGAACGAAATTTGAGTTGCTGTATCTCGGTCAGGGCTTTGTAACAAGGGCACGACTTTAGTCGGGCCGAAAGCGTCGCAAAAAATGGTCGTGGGCTTTGGCCCCTGCTTCACACTGCTTACTTGAAAACCGGAGGTTGAACGACCTTTCCGTAAGCTGCCCAGTCGTGCCGCGAAAGCCCGATAAACATCGGGGCTTTAGCCCCCGAGGGATGGTTTTCCAGCCCGCAACCGTATTTATGCAACACCAGATCTAGAAAAAAAGAGGCGGGGAGCCCAGGAAGCAACGCGATCTCCAATTCTGAGCTTTACGCGAAATAATCGATCCTCCCGTCCGCATCTTCCTCAAGCTCATCGCCGTCGGCGCTAGCCTCGCCTTCCATTGTCAGCTCGTCTTCCTCGTTTTCTTCCGCTCCAGCGGCCCTTCTCGCGCCGCGCGGCCCACTGCCGTCCCCTGGTTTTGCCGGCCCCTTAATGTCGAAAATTTCGGGCGGGCGAAAATCCGCTTGCCGCGGCTTCACGGCGGGCAAAGCGCGAATTCCGGGAATGGGAGCAATCTCCATCGTCGCTTCTCTGATTTCTGTCGGGATCTATCGGCTGAAAGCTGCGCGGCTTTAATCTTTCTCCGCCGATTATGTCCAATTCTCCGACAGGAATCCGTTCGGCGCCGTCAAACGAACGCGGTTCGGCGGATGATACGATGATTTGGTCCCCCTGGAGGGAGCCCACCCATGATTGACTCTTCAGCCACTTCGGCGCTCACTGCAGAGCAGGTTTCCACCATCACGCGCCAGACCAACTACGGCACCTGGCGCTTCCAGAAAACATGGAAGCCTCTGCCTATTGCCGACGCTGAGGGATGCTGGTTCATCGACGGCGCGGGCAAGCGCTACCTCGACTTCAGCTCCCAGCTCATGTGCGTCAATCTTGGCCACAAAAATCCCCGCGTCGTCGAGGCCATCGCCGAGCAGGCCCGCGAGTTGTGCTACGTCGCGCCCGGTTACGCCACCACTGCGCGCGCCCGCCTTAGCGAAAAGCTGCTTGAAGTCCTTCCCAAAGGACTAGACAAGTTCTTCTTTGCCACCAGCGGCACTGAAGCCAACGAAGCCGCCTTCAAAATCGCGCGCATGGTCACGGGCAAAAACAAAATCATCTCGCGCTACCGCTCCTACCACGGATCCACCGCCGGCTCCATCGCCGCCACCGGCGATCCGCGCCGCTGGGCCATGGAACCCGCCGGCAAAATCGCCAACGTCGTGTTCGCGCCCGAAACCAACTGTTACGACTGCCCCATCAAGCACACTTATCCCGCCTGCAACATTGCCTGCGCCGACTACATCGAGCACATGATCCGCAACGAAGGCGATGTCGCCGCCATTATTGTCGAGCCCGTGGTCGGCACCAACGGCGTCCTTGTTCCGCCGCCTGAATACTTCCCCCGCCTGCGCGAAATCTGTGACCGTCACGGCGTGCTTCTCATCGCCGACGAAGTCATGGCCGGTTGGGGCCGCACCGGCAAGTGGTTCTCCGTCAATCACTGGAACGTCAAGCCCGACATTCTCGTCACCGCCAAGGGCATCACCTCGGCTTACGTGCCGCTCGGCCTGTGCGCCACCACCGCCGAGATCGCCGGCTACTTCGAGGACCACTACTTCTCGCATGGGCATACGTATGAGGCACATCCCCTCACCCTCGGCCCCGCCGTCGTCACCATTGAAGAAATGCAGCGCCTCAAGCTGGTCGAGCGCGCTGCCGAGCTTGAGCCCTACGTTCGTCAGAAGCTCGAAGCGCTGAAGGCCAAGCACCCCTCCGTGGGCGACGTGCGCGGCCTCGGCCTCTTCTTCGGTGTCGAAATCGTAAAGAACCGCAAGACCAAGCAGCTCTTCAACACTATGCGCGACAAGGTGGAAGGCAAGCCGCTCGTCGTCGACCAGATCGCCGCCCGGATGATGGCCGCGGGCGTCTCCATCCAGGCCTGGGTCAGCCACTTCGTTATCGCCCCGCCGCTCATCGTCACCAAAGAAGAGCTCGACCTCGGCATGGCCGCCCTCGACGAAAACCTCTCCATCGCCGACGCGCTCGTCGAGTAAGGGCAGCTTTCAGCTGTCAGCTACCAGCTCTTAGCTATTAGCTCTTTGGTCCTGAGTCATTTAAGTTGCTCCATCCTTCGCTTAGTCGCTTCGCGCGAAGGGTGGGAAACCCAGGCCTCAACTAGAAATCGTTACAGGTTGTCGCATCCTTTTCGGCGTCTCTTGCTGAAAAGGGTGGGGAAACGGTTGCCCCGCCCGAAGCGCTGTCGCCCCGAGCGAGGGCCGCTCTCTGAAACGAGCGACCGAAGTCGAGGGACCCGCATTTCCGCCTGTGCTCGAGCCTGGCTCGCTGAGGTGGGAGAGCGGCTGTCGTGCCGGCGTCCTCGCCAGCTCCCGGAGGGAGCGCAGGAAGTTAGCCCAGCACAACCCCGAGCGAAGTCGAGGGGGCTGTCCCGAGAAAGCATCGATAAAAATCGTCAAGCCCCATAGGGGAGATAGAATCGGGCCGCTCTTTAGACCGGGACCCCGCAAACAGGTCCACATGGTTGGGCGGACCGGTCGTCATGAGGGGTTTCAGCCTCACCCGCCAGACCTGTCAAGTACCCGTGGCCTCAACATTCCTCATATCCTATTTGTTATCAGTCAGATAGATTTTTGCATGCGTTGCAGGTTATTTCTCTCCATCGGCTACGATGGTCTTTGGTAAAAAAATGGCAGAACCGAGCCAACGGCCTAACTCCTTTCAATCGACCACTTTGGGGGTCTAAACCCTGTCGAATCAGTGGGCTGGCGAAAATGATCAAAGATCAAGTGATTGAAGATAAACCACTTAACCTAAAAAGGGATGGGGGGTGGGTGTCTTTGCAGAACTGATATGGACCGGCGGCCGGATGAGACGCGAGGCCGGCTCGACAGTCAGTGCCCAGTTTGACAGGCTCGACCTACTCTTTCACCGGCACCTCGCTGCGGATGGTGAAGTGCACGAGGATGGAGGCGTGGCCGGCGGGGCACCCGAAGATCAGGTCGCGGCCGCGGCCCTTGAACGCATAGGAGATGTGCGCAATGCCGCCCGGATCGATCCTGGTGACGGTGGGCGGCGAGGTGACGCGTATGTTGTCGGCATCGGCAAATTCGGCCTGGGCCGAGAGAACCTGCTCATGCAGCGAGGGGTCGAGCGTAACGGGTACTTCCAGGTCATCCGAAGCGTTGGTGCGGTTGCAATCGACATTCAGGTTCGGCCCCCGGTTATCGCGCACGCTGTCCACTTCGTCGATGACGGGATTGTTGCGGTAGACAGAGGCGAAAAACGCATAGGCGTCGGCCGAGCGATTGGCGGGGCGGACGATGTCGATGTGGTCTGCGGGAATGCGCTGCGGCGGGGTATCGGTGTCGCACCCGTAGGTCGCGCTGTAGTAACTCACCACGCGGGTGTGCGCGCCCAGGTAGCGGCCGACCCCTGCGCCGGCGGAGGTGTCGAGCGTCTCGTAGGCGCAATAGCGATGGATGGAGGCAGCGGACGGCGTACTGCGCCACTTCTGCTCCAGATCCATGAGAAAGCTGTTGTCGTTGCCGTCGCGCAGGTCGGTCAGCAGCGGGTCGCTGTCGTAAATGCTGGCCAGATTGGCAACAAACGATCCCTCGTGCGGAGTGGAGTAGGACACGATGAAGCGGACATGCGCTGCGTCCTCGGGATGGTTGAGCAGCATCTCCTCGATGAGGATTCCGCCCAGGCTATGAGCGATGAAGACCACTTCGCGGTGCTGCCACACATTTTGCGCTTGCAGCCTTTCAAAGAGAATCTGCGCGAGTTTCTGCGTCGACAGCGCGCCGCGCATTGACGGCGTGGGGTATTCGGCCACCACAACGTCGGATTGATGGAAGTGCGGATCGGTTTGAATGAGTTGCGGCCAATACGCGCCGTTCGACGCGCGCCATGTGTCACGGCTGCCGTGAATGCCGTGGACGAAGACGATGACGCGCGGCTTGAGGTCGTCGGCGCGGGCGGCGCAGCAGAGGGGGCCGGCGGCGATACAGACGAGGAATAGAACCCGGAAAACGGCAATCGTACTGCGCACGACGAACCTTTCACCCATGCCCGAGCTCAGAATTGGAGCTTCTGATTCAAGACTAACTCTTTCGACGGACGGCTTGAAGGCGGGTAAGCGAGGGGTGGGTACCTTCGGGGCGATGACAAGGCCTTGAGCGAAAAAGGATGTTGGCTCGTACCGGATGAAGCTCAAAGCTGATGGCTGAGGGCTGCGTCTACGCCATTTCTTCGGCGCGCTGTTCGGGCAGCGCGGGCGCGGCCAGTTTCATCATCGCTACGTAGGCTGCGCCCGCCGTAAAAAAGCCCACGAACCACGCGTAGTCGTAGAGGAAATGGAGCGCCGGGACAAAGACCCCGACCAGGGCGATGGCGACGCCAAGCGCGAGGGCGATGAGGGCGCGCGGATTCACGCCTTTCGAATAGTGATAGACGCCTTCGCGATGGTACAGCGAGTTCACGTCGAGATCCGTGTGGCGGATGAAGAAGTAATCGCACACCATGATGCCGGCCACGGGCCCCAGCAGCCCGCTGTAGCCGACCAGCCAGCCGAAGATGTACGCGTCCGGCGTGGCCAGCAGCTTCCAGGGGCACATGGCGAGGCCCAGAAAGCCGGTGATCAGGCCGCCGGTGCGGAAGCTGATGAGGCGCGGGTAGAGGTTCGAGAAATCATTTGACGGCGAGACCACGTTGGCTCCGATGTTGACGTTGAGCGTGGCGACCAGCACGGCAATGAGCGCCAGGAACGCGACAAACGGCTGGTGAAACATGCCGATCAGTTGCACAGGGTCCCAGATGGGCTTGCCGAAAAGCACCACCGACGCCGACGTGACGGCGATGCCCAGAAACGTGTAAAGCACCATCGCCACCGGCAGCCCGAAGGCCTGCCCCCACGACTGCGCGCTTTGCGATTTGGAGTAGCGGGTGAAGTCGGGAATATTCAAAGCCAGCGTGGCCCAGTAGCCGACCATTGCGGTAAGCGAGGGGAAAAACACACTCAAAAACTCGCCGCGTGTGTGAAACTGGCTCGGCGTCGACAGCATGGCGCCGAAGCTGCCGGCCTTGACGCGCACCCACACCAGCAGCGCCGCGGCCATGATGAACATGAAGGGCGCGCCGAATGCCTGCAGCCGGCGAATCGAATCCACGCCGCGCCACACGACCACCATGTTGAGCAGCCAGAAGAGGAGGAAACACGTCCACAACACGAAGGTGTTGCCGGCCAGGTTGGGCCAGATGACCACCAGCATGGCATCGATGGCACTGCCGCCGATCCACGACTGGATGCCGAACCATCCGCACGCCACCGCCGCGCGCAGCAGCGCCGCCAGGTTGGCTCCGCGCACCCCGAACGACGCGCGCAGAAACACGGGGAAGGGAATTCCGTACTTCGCGCCGGCGTGCGCGTTCAGCAGCATGGGAACGAGCACGATCAGGTTGCCCAGCAGCACTGTCCCGATGGCCTGCTTCCAATTCATGCCCTTGGCGATGAGGCCTGAGGCAAGGCGGTATGTCGTGATCTCCATGCACATCGAGAACCACAGCGCGGTGTAGTTGTAGAAGCTCCAGCTGCGCTTCTCCGGCGGCACCGGCCTCAGATCCTGGTTCGATAGCGATGGGTCGACGCTGCTCAAAAGGGAAGGCCTCCGTGGTCTGTTTACTGTATCAAAAACAGATCTAGCAGCCGGTTTTTCACTTCCACGCCCCGCCCCTTGCTTCGCGGCGCAGATACTCGCCGCGGCCGGCCTTGCCGATGAATTTGCCGCCGCTCACAATCAGCTCGCCGCGCGAGTACACGTCGCGCGCATTGCCGCGCACCTTGAATCCCTCGAACATGGAGTAATCCACGCGCATGTGATGCGTTTTCGCGCTGATGGTGTAGTCCTCGCTCGGATCCCACAACACCAGGTCGGCGTCGCTGCCCGCGGCCAACACGCCTTTTCTGGGATACATGCCGAAGATCCGCGCCGGCGCCGTCGATACCAGCTCGACGAAGCGGTTGATGGAGAAGTTGCCTTTGCCCACTCCGTGATGATGCAGCAGCTGCAACCGGT
This sequence comes from Acidobacteriaceae bacterium, assembly GCA_030037635.1. GTDB lineage: Bacteria > Acidobacteriota > Terriglobia > Terriglobales > Acidobacteriaceae > Telmatobacter. The sequence continues at coordinate 1,466 of JASHQH010000167.1, read as the reverse complement.
TTTCGATGCCAGGCCCGCCGTTGGGAATCTTGGTGAAGTCATCCTTGCCCAGCGCCTTCTGATCTTCGAAGCAGAACGGGCAGTGATCGGTCGACACCACCTGCAGATTGTCCTGTCGTAACCCCTCCCATAGCTTGGGCTGGTTCTTGCGCTCGCGCAGCGGCGGCGTAAACACGTACTTGGCACCTTCCCAGCCTTTGTCGGCCACGTCCTCGAGCGAGAGCAGCAGATACTGCGGGCAGGTCTCGGCGAACGCCGGCAGGCCGCGATCACGCGCCTCGCGCACTTGGTTCAGGGCGTCCTCGCTCGATAGATGCACGATATAGATCGGCACGCCGGCAATCTCGGCCATGGCAATGGCGCGATGCACGGCTTCGGCTTCAGCCTTGGTCGGCCGCGTCAGCATGTGATGGATCGGCGCGGTTTTGCCCTCGGCCAGCGCCTGCCGCACGATGACATCAATTACGGAACCGTTCTCAGCGTGCATGCAGATGAGCGCGCCGTTCTTCGCCGTCTGCTTAAGCGCCTTGAAGATGGTGGCGTCGTCGACCATGAGCACATTGGGATAGGCCATGAACAGCTTGAAGCTGGCCACGCCTTCGCGCACCATGTCGTCCATATCTTCAAGGCCCGCATCGGGCAGGTCGGTTACGATCATGTGCAGCCCGTAGTCGATGCACGCCTTGCCGTCGGCCTTCTTCCACCACGTATCGAGCGCCGAGCGTATCTTGGTGCCTTTGGACTGGATGGCGAAGTCCACAATGGTCGTCGTGCCGCCAATCGCCGCTGCCCGCGTGCCGGTCTCGAAGTCGTCGGCCGAATTCGTTCCGCCGAAGGGCATATCGAGATGCGTGTGCGCGTCGATGCCGCCCGGCAGGACCAGCAGCCCCGTCGCATCCACCACCTTGTCGGCCGCGCTGGCTGGAATGGCCGCGCGCACTTCCTTGATGACCGCGCCATCGATCAATAGATCGGCCTTCACGCTGGCGCCGGCATTCACAATCGTTCCGTTCTGGATCAGTGTTTTCATGGCGACTTCCCGCAACCTCAACGCGAAAATTGGGTGCCCCATTCTAAACGCGTTCTTTGCGTTTAGGGTGGGGTAGGGCGAAACCTACGTCCTTGTGCCCTCAGTCCCGAGCCCCTTCGTCCCTGACGTCGCGCCCGCCGCGCCCTTTGTCCGCTCGTCCCAGCTTTCCGGCTTCAACCCCATGTCCACCTGCACCATGGTGATGCATCCCTCGACGGGGCACACGCACCAACACAGATTGCATCCCACGCACTCGGTCTCATCGACGCGCGGAATGCGCGCCAGGGGCGTCGGATACGGCCCCTGCGCAAATGCGGCCGCGCGCTCCTTGCGCGTCACCGGGGTCACGGCAATCGACGCGCGGCTTTCGGCTTCCTCGGCCGCCGGCGTGCGGTGCAGCTCCACGTGCCCGTCCACCGGACCTGTTACGCGGTCC
>JASHQH010000166.1 GCA_030037635.1 Acidobacteriaceae bacterium | reverse complement strand
GAGGCGCAGGCGCAGGTACGTTCGCGCGGAAGAGCTGCGACCGCAGCCTTGACGACCTTGCAGGCGTTATCGGCATTTTTATGCAGCACGGCAACGATCTCTTCGACGGTAACGGCGTCGTGGCCTTCGCGCCAGCAATCGTAATCAGTGACCATGGCAATGGTGGCGTAGCAGATCTCGGCCTCGCGGGCGAGCTTGGCCTCCTGCAGGTTGGTCATGCCGATCACGTCAGCGCCCCAGCTGCGATAGAGATACGACTCAGCCTTGGTAGAGAACTGCGGGCCCTCCATGCAGACGTAGGTGCCGCCAAGTTTGCCCACCACGCCGGCTGTCTTGCAGGCGCCAGCGGCGGCCTTGGCGACGGTTGCGCAGACAGGATCGCCAAAAGCCACGTGCCCCACAATCCCGTCGCCGAAAAATGTAGAGATGCGATGAAAGGTGCGGTCAATGAACTGGTCGGGGATGACGAAGTCGGTGGGCTTGTGCTCTTCCTTGAGCGAGCCGACGGCCGACATGGAAAGAATGCGCTCGACGCCGAGCTTCTTGAAGGCATAGATATTGGCGCGGAAGTTAAGCTCGGAGGGGAGAATGCGATGGCCGCGGCCGTGGCGCGCAAGGAACGCAACTTTGCGGCCCTCGAGCTCGCCGAGAACGAATGCGTCGGAGGGCGAGCCGAAAGGTGTGTCGACGAGCTCTTCGTGAACGTTGGTAAAGCCCGGCATGGAGTAAAGCCCGCTGCCGCCGATGATGCCAATTTCAGCGTTTGACACGTCGTTCTCCTTGGCTCTTAGCTGTAAGCTTCTCCACGGCTCGCTGTCGAGCCTACCTATTGTGCCCCTTCGACCTCAGCAAATTGAACCTGTGCGCATCCGCCAGGTTCTATTTGAATCCTCCCGGGGTCTTCGTAGCTGATATCGGCTTTTTTGAAGGAAATCCCGTTCTGAGACGCACTAACGCTATAGTTACCAGCTGAAACCTTCATTTGAAATTTGCCCTTTTCGTCGGTCGTGGCCACGTACTCGCCATTTTCCCCTTTTGCCTCGATATGCACCCCGGGAATCGGTGTCGATAGCGCTTCTTGGCTCACCACTCCATAGATGACGCCTCCATCATGTGACGCATTGATTGCTTCGATTTCGGATAACGCAGCTTTGGCCGCGTCGAGTGGCCCTGAGTTTCCGCAGCTGTCAAGCGCCCACGAATTCTCGCTTGGAACATAAGAGAGAAACAATAGGTATTTCTTGCCGCGTGTCCAATCGAATGTGGTGCGGCCGCTGTCATTTCCGTCGTACACTTGGATCCTTCCCACGATCTTGCCACGCATGACCTTATTCACAGCAAGCGTGTAAACGTGGGCCTCGATACCCAACGGATCGCCTTTGTCGCCAATGATCTTGGTTTGGACGAGAGTAGCTTCTACAACGAGCTGACTTGCGAAGTATTCCGCGCAAGTAAGCCGTGGCTGAGGAACAAAGCAGAACGCCATGGCCAGAGGCGCCAACAGCAGCATAAGAGTCACACATAGCAGACATGCAAGAGGTTTCATTGGTTGTCCCTTTACCGCATATCGATCAGGCGGATCGACTCCATGAATACATCGCCGTCGATGGTCAGGCTGTGCGCGCTGATTTTGTCCAACGTATCCTGCGCGGTGTGGTGGTAGCTGTTGTTGGGCCCGTAATCGAGATCGATGATGTCGATGGAAGGAACGCCGCGCTCGACAAAGGGCAGATGATCGTCTTCGACATCCATGGATTGCTGGAAAAAGTAGCGCTGGTCGCCGAACTTTTTCGCCGCCTGGGCCACCAGGTCGATCAACCACGGCGTGGAGTGGGTTTCGCGCTGGATATCGAGGTCCTTGTCTCCAATCATGTCGGCAAGGAGGAAGGCTTTTATCGAATTAAGGGTCCCGTCGCGTCCCCATTTTGCGGCCAGATGGCGGCTGCCGTAAGTGGAGTCGGTGCGGGACCATTCCTGAATAGCCTCTTCGCCGTCGAAAAAGACCAGCCAGACGGAGTAGCCGTCGAGCTTTTTGCCGGGCGAGCGGGCGGCTTGCGCGCGCAGCACGTCGGCAATGGTCATCAGCAGACCGGTGGTGGAGGCGCCGTCGTTGGCGCCAACGAAGTCGATATTGCGGAGCGGGTAGTTGGTTTCGTAGTGCGTTCCGAGAACAATCTCGCCAGGCTTGGTGCCCGGAAAGCGCACGATGAAGTTGCACATGGGCACCGGGCCGATGGGAGTATCGGCGGTGAAGGTGTCCTCTTCGAGCTGGTCGTGGGTGCGTTGGAAGTGGGAGCGGAGGAACTCCTCGGCCTTCACGTGGCCGGGACCGGTAGGCCAGCGCGGGCCGATGGCGACGAACTCGCGAGCGTACTCGTAGGCGCGGGCGCCGTCGAAGTGGGTCTGCGCGTGGGCGACAAGCGACGCAGACAGCATCGCAAAAAACGCGAGGAGTTGCGAGGCGCGAGTCGAAAAACAAATGCAGGTCCTTCGACTCCCGTCGCTTCGCCGTGCCGGCTCGCTTCGGTCGCTCAGGATGACAACGTTTTGGAACATCAAAGATTTGGCCCGAACGTAAGAAAAAGTCATCCGGCGGCCTCCTTGGCCTTTTTGCGGCGGGAGGGATGAACCCACCAGGCCACGCCGATGCCGACGACGTAGAGCGCGAGCATAGGAATCGCATAAACGCACATGGTGCCGGGGTCGGGACTGGGACAGATGATGGCCGCGACAAGGAAGACGGCGAGGATGGCGTAGCGGATGTTTTTCCAGAGAAACTTGGGGCTCACGATGCCAAAGAGGGCCAGGAAAAAGATGAGGATGGGCAGCTCAAAGCTGACACCGAGGCCAAGAATGATGGAGAGGAAGAAGCCGGTGTAGTCTTCGATCGAAATGACGGGGTTGAACTTGGCGCCAAAGCCGAGAATGAGGATTTTGAGCGCGCCGGGCAGGACGAAGAAGTAGCCGAAACAAGCGCCGGCCAGGAAGAGCCCCACTGTGGCGGCCATGAAGGGAACGACGAAGCGCTTTTCTTTCTGATAGAGGCCGGGCGCAATGAAAAGCCAAACCTGGTAGAGGATGAAGGGCGAAGCCAGAATGGCTCCGCCAATCAGACCCACCTGGAGGTAGATGTTCATCGCATCCATGGGGTGAAAGAAGTTGAGCTTGTTGACAGGCAGGTGGAGCTTTTCAAGTGGCGCGGAGACAACGCCGTAGAGTCTCTCGCGGAAAGCGAAGGCGACGAAGAAGCCGATGGCGAGATAGACAGCGGAGTGAACGATGCGCTTGCGGAGTTCCTCGAGGTGCTCCATCAGGCTCATGCCGGGCAGTTCGGCGCGCTCGGTGACTGCCTTGCGTGCTTTCTCGATGGCGTCCTGGGTATCAACCATGGCGGGCAGCCGGCTCCGATCGTTCAGGTTCGGGAATCAGGCTTTCCGGAGACTTGCCGGAGTCCTCGATGGCGGGTTGAAGCGGCGCAGGCGGAGAACCGGGGCGCTCAGCGGCGACGATCTCGCCCGTCGATGGCGGCTGGATGCGCGGAGCACTGGCGGACGAAACAGTTGCATCGGGTTGCGCCGATCCCGGCGCGGGTTCGGCCACCGTATTTTCGTTGGCATCGCGAATCTCAACGGGCGGAGCGGCGGAAACATCAGACGCAGGCGACGTCTCAGAGGGTTCTTCGGGCCCCGGGACAACGGAAGCGGCGGGTTGGGAGACGGTTTGGTCAATCTGGGGCGGCGGAGGGGACACCGGCGCGGCAAGAGCCCTTTGCCGCTCGGCCTCTTCCTTCTTGCGCCTGTCCGCCTCTTCTGACTGGCGCAACTCCTCTTCCATCTGGAACTTGAAGTCGTTTGAGGCCTTGCGGAACTCGTACATGAGCTTGCCAATCTGGCGGCCGATCTGGGGCAGGCGACGGGGGCCGAAGACGACCAGAGCAAGCACCATGAGCAGCAGCGTGTCCCACATGCCCAGGTTGGCCATCTCGATTGGCGGCTGAATTCCCATGAAGGATCATGATACCTGCCGCTGCGTTTCGCTCACAAACGTGCAGCGATCCGGCTTCCCCCTCGTTCCTTTGGTCCCTTGTTCGCTGCCTTTGTAGAATGGCCGTGATCGAGAAGGAGCGGAGGTATGCGGCGATACCGGATTGCGCTGGTACCGGGAGACGGAATCGGGAAGGAAGTGATTCCGGCGGGCCGGCAGGTGCTGGAAGCGTTGGCCGCGACGACGAGCGGTGCGCTGGAATTTGCGTTTGAATCCTACCCGTGGGGCGGGGATTACTATCGCGCGCACGGCGTGATGATGCCGGCCGACGGGCTGGAGGCGCTCAAAGACAAAGACGCCATTCTCTTCGGGTCTGCGGGCGACCCGGAGATTCCCGATCACATTACGCTTTGGGGCTTGCGGCTGAAGATCTGCCAGGGACTCGACCAGTATGCCAACGTGCGGCCCACGCGGATTTTGCCGGGGATCGATGCGCCCCTGAAGCGCTGCCGGCCTGAGGATCTGGACTGGGTCATCGTGCGCGAAAACACCGAGGGTGAGTACTCGGGCGCGGGCGGCCGCGTGCACAAGGGATTTCCGATGGAGGTAGCGGCAGAGGTCTCTGTGATGACGCGCGCGGGGGTGGAGCGGATCCAGCGCTACGCCTTCCAGCTCGCTGCATCGCGGCCGCGCAAAATGCTGACGGTAGTGACGAAGAGCAATGCGCAGCGGCACGCGATGGTGATGTGGGATGAGATTGCGGCCGAGGTGGCCCGGGATTTTCCCGGTGTGAAATGGGACAAGGAGATGGTGGACGCGATGACAGCCCGGATGGTGAACCGGCCGGCTTCGCTGGACACGATTGTGGCGACTAATCTGCACGCCGATATCCTCACCGACCTGGCAGCGGCGCTGGCCGGGAGCCTGGGCATCGCGCCCACCGCAAATATCAACCCGGAGCGCGTGCACCCTTCAATGTTCGAGCCCATTCACGGATCGGCGTTCGACATCATGGGCAAAGGCACTGCCAACCCGGTTGCGACCTTCTGGACCGCGGCAATGATGCTGGAGCATTTGGGCGAGAACGAGGCAGCGCGGCGGCTGATGAAGGCCGTGGAAACTGTGACCGCGAATCCGAAACTCCACACGCGCGACCTGGGCGGCACGGCAACTACGGCCGATGTCACTGACGCGGTGTGCAGCGCGATCTCGGCCGCCAGGACGCCGTTGGCGACGGCGTGAATGCGCGCACAGCGATGGCGGAATCTCCATTTCAAAGGCGAGAGCCCGAGGGCGACGTTGAAGCCCGCGTGACGCGGAAGCTGCAGGTACGGATATTGCCGTTCGTGATCCTGCTCTACCTGGTGAGCTTTCTCGACCGCGCCAATGTGGGCTTTGCCGCGTTCAGCATGAATCAGGCCATCGGTCTGACGCCGGCGCTGTTTGGGCTGGGCAGCGGCCTGTTCTTTGCCGGCTACATTGCGGGGCAAGTACCGTCGAACCTGATCCTGCTCCGCGTGGGCGCGCGGGTTTGGATTGCGCGTGTGGTGATTGCGTGGGGCCTGGTGTCGATGGCCTCGGCATTTGTGACCGGACCGTGGAGCTTTTGCGCCATGCGCGTTCTGCTGGGTCTTGCCGAATCAGGTTTCTTCCCGGGAACGCTCTTGTATTTGAGCCTTTGGTTTCCGGCGCGGCAGCGGGCGCTGGCGATTGCGGCCTTCATGGCGGCGGCGCCGCTTTCCACGGCGATCGGATCGCCAATTTCGGGCGCTTTGATGGAGCTGCCGCGGTTCGCCGGGCTCGCCAACTGGCAGTGGCTCTACGTGATTGAAGGTCTGCCGGCAATTTTGCTCGGATTCCTGACGCTGAAGGTGCTGACCGACACCCCCGAACAGGCGGCGTGGCTGGACGGGAACGAGCGCGAGTGGCTGATGGAGACGCTGAAGGCGGAACGGGCCGCAGGCAAGACATATCAGAGCAACTTTGCGGCAGTGTGGGCGGTTTTGCGCGATGGCCGCGTGCTGGTGCTGGCGCTGGTGTACTCGGGAACTTCGGCGGGACTCTACGCGATCGGGTTCTGGGCGCCGCTGCTGATCAAGCAGCTTGGATATTCGCCGTTGACGGTGGGCTGGCTGAACGCTCTACCTGGTGTGGTGGCCATGGTCGCCATGGTGGCGTGGGCGCGACACTCTGACCGGATGCAGGAGCGGATTGTTCATTCTGCAATTCCCTGCCTGGCGGGATGCGTTGGCCTGGTGTGGGCGGGATATGCGCACGCGGCGTTGGCGGTGATTGTGGCGCTGGCGTTGGCGAGCTTTGGAGTGAACGGGGCGAAGGGGCCGCTTTGGGCATTGCCGAGCCTGTTTTTGTCGGGCGCGGGCGCGGCAGCGGGGATTGCCTTGATTAACTCTCTGGGCAACCTGGGAGGATTTGTGGGACCCGAGGTCATCGGGTGGATCAAGGACCGCTGGGGGAGTTATAGCGGCGGGCTGGATGTGGTGGGCGCAATGATGGCGCTTTCGGCGGTGCTGATCGTGGTGATGAGGCGGCGCATGGGCCGTGCGGGTGTTTGATCCAGGCTGATTGATCCCTGCCGCGGCTGGCATACAATAATGGCTGAATCCCGTCCCCCCAGCCCGGCGATCCTTCGATCCCATGACGACGACAAACTTCCGTTTGCGAACTGTCGCGGTGCTGGCCTTGTTTGTGGCCGCTTGCCAACCGCGGCCTGCGACTGCGTATTCGCTGCTGACACACGAACAGCTCATCGACCTGACGTGGGAAGATTCGATCGTTCCGCTGCTGAAGAGCCACTATCCCAACCTGACGCAGGCCGACCTGGATCGGGCGCGCGCTTACGCGTACGGCGGATGCGTGATTCAGGACATGGGCTATTACCCCGCTGGCGACGAGTTCTTCTCGAACCTGACGCATTATGTGCGGACCGGCGATTTTGTCGTCGCGCTTTTCCGCAACGCCCACGACGCCAATGAGCTGGCCTTTGCGGCAGGCGCACTTTCGCATTACATCGGCGACTCGCTGGGCCACTCGCAGGCCACCAACCTGGCCGTGGCGCTCCAGTTTCCCAAGCTGGCCGCACGTTATGGGCAAAGCGTGAACTACGTCGAGGGCCGGCACGAGCATGTGCGCGTGGAGTTTGCCTTTGACATCGACCAGATCAGCAAACACCGCCTGGCGCCACTCGGCTATCTACGGCACATCGGCATCAAGGTTCCTGTGCAGCAGCTTGCGCTGGCGTTTTATGAGACCTACGGGATCACTGAGGATTTCAGCCAGAGCCAGGGCCGCCGCTTTAACGTGCGCACTTACCGCTTTGCGACGCGCACATTGATTCCGCGTGTGGCCTACGCGGTAACGGAGCTGCATCGCAAACACGAGCCGGCGGAGCCGAATACCGCGGATGCAGTCGAAATTGAGAGGGAATCGGCGGAGGCCGCTACGCTCTACGATTGGGCTGCGTACCACAAGAGAGCCAGCTTTGAAACGCATCTGCTTGCGGGCCTGTTGTGGGTGGCTCCCAAGGTAGGTCCTCTGGCGATGGTGGCCGTAAAAGGTCCTACAGCGGCTGCCGAGGCGGATTACATGCATAGCGTGGTCTCTGCTACCTCGACGATGCGCGCGCGGCTGGCTCGCTTTACGCCTACCGAGGCGCGGCGGACGGCCAGCGCGGGCAGCGCACATCCGGTGGCGGAGCTAGAGCCGCTCAACCCCGAGCACCCGCTGCCGAATCGGGACCTGGACACGGGACAGGTAGTGAAACCGGGCGCTTATTCGCTCACGGATGAAACCTACGCCGACCTGCTCC
>JASHQH010000165.1 GCA_030037635.1 Acidobacteriaceae bacterium | reverse complement strand
CACTCGGGCGGCATCTTTGCTGCGCTCTCGTCGACTACGGCGCCGCTGGTTGCGGAGATGATGAGGGAAGCCAAGGCCGCGGGCGCGGTGACGTCGTTCGATCTCAACTTCCGCGAGAAATTATGGAAGATTTCAGGGGGCGCGGACAAGGCCGTGGAGACGATTGCGCAGATTGTAAAGAATGTCGATGTGCTGATCGGCAACGAAGAGGATTTGCAGAAGGGCTTGGGCATTCCCGGCCCCGACGTGCACGCCAAATCGAAACTCGATCCCAGCGTGTTCTTTGCGATGATCGACAACGTGATCAAGAAGCATCCGCACGTGAAGATTGTGGCGACGACGTTACGCGAAGTGCATTCGACGAACCGGCACAGCTGGAGCGCGGTGGCGTGGATCGACGGCAAAACCTACACCGCGCCCACGGCCGAGCTCGACGTCGTGGATCGCGTGGGCGGCGGCGACGGTTTTGCTGCCGGGCTGATCTACGGCCTGCTCAACGGCGAAGAGCCGGAAAATGCACTGAAGATGGGCTGGGCGCACGGCGCCTTGCTCACCACGTTTATCGGGGACACGACGATGGCCACGCTCGACCAGGTGAAGGCATTCGCCAAAGGCGGGTCGGCGAGAATCCAGCGGTGAAAAGGCAGGGAACAGGCAACAGGGAACAGTTCATCCGCGGCCCAGTCAGCGATTACCCGGGGGGCGTCTCGCCTTCGCAGGCTATGACCAACGATCTTTGTTTTCCGCTTTCTGATGTCCTGACGCCATCCTGTGACTGTTATTCTTGCGTGCAGAGGTACGGAGGTCCCCATTGGCCAAAATCACCATTGTCTTCGGAATTTTGCTCATTATTCTGGGTCTTGTGGGGTACTTTGGCACCCGGCAGTGTGCATCCCACCGCGCTCATTCCCACCTGGTTTGGGCTTGCTCTCGGCATCGGAGGGTTTCTTGCCACAGGTCCGAGCGAAACTCGACGGAAAATCTTCGCGCACATTAACGTGACGGTCGGCCTGCTCGGATTCCTTGGAGCGGCCGGGTCGGCGCTGCATAACTACGTGCATCACCGCTCACTGGGCCTCGATCCTGATTACAAGGCCATGATCTCGCAACTGGTGATGGCCGTCCTGCTCCTTATTTATGTGAATCTTTGCATCCGCTCCTTCATCCAAGCACGAAGGTTGCGTCAGGAATAATCGATGGGAACCATGCGAGGCGGGATGGGAATGGGCATGCGGGCCGAGCGCTCGGCGCAGGGCCGCAGTATGCGCGCGGGCGCTGATCCACAAAAAAAGAAGACCGATTACCGGAAGGCCCTGCCCGAAATCTGGCGGCTGGTGCGGCCGCGGAAATGGCTGCTGCTGCTGGGCCTGGTACTGGTGGCCATCAACCGCGTGGCCGGCCTGACGCTGCCGTTCGTCTCGCGGCCCTTCGTCAATCTGGTGCTGAGAAGGCATGAGAGCGGCAAGTTGATGCCGCTGGTGATCGCGGTCTTTATCGCCACGTTTATCCAGGCCATCACCTCGTTTTCGAATACGCAGCTGTTATCAAAAGCGGCCCAGCGCATGATCGCCGATCTGCGCCAGCAGGTGCAACGGCATGTGGGGCTGCTCCCGGTGAGCTATTACGACGAGAATCGCACCGGCGTTCTGGTGTCGCGCATCATGAGCGACGTGGAGGGAGTGCGGAATCTCATCGGCACGGGCCTGGTGGAATTTGTGGGGGGCCTGCTCACTTCAGTGATGGCGTTTGTTTTTCTCATGCATCGCGCCCCGGTGATGACGCTGATTGTGTTTTCGGTCATCGGGGTGTTTGTTTTCACGCTGCAATTCGCTTTCAGAACCATTCGCCCTATTTTTCGCGAGCGCGGGAAGATTAACGCCGAAGTGACGGGGCGGCTGACGGAATCGCTGGGCGGCGTGAGGGTGGTGAAAGGCTACCACGCCGAAGAGCGCGAAGCGGCGGTCTTCAAAGTGGGCGTGCTGCGGCTGCTGGATAACGTGATGAAGTCGTTGACAGCGACCAGCCTGATGTCGATGGTGGCCACCACGGTGCTGGGCATTGTGGGCGCCATGGTGATGCTGCTGAGCGGGCACCTTGCGCTGCAGGGCCGGATGGACGATGGCACCTATATTCAATACACCATGTTTCTGGCGTTCATGATCGCGCCGGTGATTCAAGTGGTGAATATCGGCACGCAGCTTACCGAGGCTGTGGCGGGGATCGACCGCACCATGGAGATCCTCTCAGAGAAAGACGAGTTCAGCGAATCTGGACGTTTGACCAAACTTGGACCGATCAACGGCGAGGTGCGCTTTGAGCAGGTCGAGTTTGCTTATACGCCCGACAAGCCGGTGCTCCACGACGTGAGCTTCCTCGCCGAGCCAGGGACGGTGACCGCGCTGGTGGGCTCATCGGGCTCGGGCAAATCGACGATCATCAGCCTTGTCTGCGCGTTCCATATGCCGGAGAGCGGGAGGGTTTTGGTTGACGGAATCGACTTGTCAACCGTCGACCTGAACACCTACCGCTCGCAGCTCGGCGTGGTGTTGCAGGACTCGTTCCTTTTCGACGGAACCATTCGCGAGAACATCATGTTTTCGCGCCCCGACGCCAGCGAGGCGCAATTCCTGTTCGCCTGCCGCACCGCCAACGTCGACGAGTTTGCGGAGCGCTTCCCGGAGGGCTACGACACCATTGTGGGCGAGCGGGGCGTCAAGCTGAGCGGCGGCCAGCGGCAGCGCCTGTCGATTGCGCGGGCGTTGCTCGCCGAGCCGCGCATCCTCATCCTTGACGAGGCCACCAGCTCGCTTGACTCCGAATCCGAGGCTATGATCCAGACCGGGCTGGCCGAGCTGATGCAGGGCCGGACAACGTTCGTGATTGCCCACCGCCTGTCGACCATCCGCCGCGCCGACCAGATTCTCGTCGTCGAAGAAGGCCGCATCGTGGAGCGTGGCGATCACGCCGACCTGTTTGCGCTCGGCGGCCGCTACTACGACCTCTACACGCGCCAGCACGGCCTGGAAGCGAATCTCTTCCTCGCGCCCGGCGAGGGCGGCGAAGTGGTGGAGAACGAGGGATAAAGTCTGATGGCATGAATGACGATGCAGTCTTCACTTCTGGGCAGCGGGAACAGATTCGCGGGGAACTGGTTGCCGCTGCGGCAGTGCAGGGGAGGGGACTGGACGACCTGCCGGAAGAAGAAAGGGCGCTGGCGGCTGAATGCCTGGCTGGCTCCCTGGAGCCAGCTGAACTCCAGCGCGTTTCAGGTCACCGTTGCCGCCCTGCTGGCAGAGGTGCAGCGCCTCGACGCTGAGTTGGCGGCGAGGCTGGATCGCCCCCTCAGCCTGATGGTGAATTGCACGGCTGGCGGCTAAATTAGACCGATGCGTTTTTCAAAATCTTCTTGCCCCAGTGGCCATCGCTCTGGCTGAGCAGATGCTAATGCGACCGATATTGAGAGTCGCGATCATGGCCGACGGGCGCGTCACCGCCCACGGCAAACCTGCAGTTCGCGCGCGAAGGCAGCGTCTGCTCGTCTCAACTGAAATGCTGAGTATTCCGATCCTACGGCAGCCGTTCGAGCGCCGGCGGCTGCCAGGTTCCGTTGAGGATGGGTTCTTCGGGCCAATAAAGGCGAATGGTGAGATTGAACGGTCCGTCACCCGCAGGGAGCCAGTTCGATTCACGATCAGGCCCCGGATCCTGGCCCTGAATGTAAAGATCAAGCGAGCCGTCCGCATTGAACTTCAGCCGATCGCGGTCGCCAATTGCGTAGCGGTCGAGCGGATTGGCGATGAAGTAGCCATCCTTATCGTAGGCGGTGAGAGACCAGAAAGCCAGTACTGGCGGCAGTTGCCCCTTATTGAAGCGCATACGATAGCGCATGGAACCGTTCAGCGGCTGGCCTGAGCTGTCGGCGAAGTTGCTCACGTAGACGGCGTCTTCCGGCGGATTTGCGCCTAAGGCCAGGCGAGCGGTAATGGCGCGGCTCAGGTAGTCGGTTCCGTAGCGGCCGACATTTTTGATAAAGGTGTTCCAGCCCGGTTTGGCTTGATTGGAATGGGCGACGAATCCCTCAACAAGTGCGGACCCATCGCGACCGCCCTCATTCACCGCCTGCAACTGATCGGGGGTGAGCCGCGCGGGATCAAAATCGTGCCCGGGGACGATACCGATGCGGGCGAGGCCGGCGACCATGGCAGCATCGGCGGGGTGGGGTGGGTTGGCTTTCATGGCTTCGGCGAATTCGGTGAAGAACTCAACGGGCGTCATGGCCTTCACGCGGTCCGGTGGGGTCAGGTCGCCCGATTTCCCAAACGCCAGCGCGGAGCCGAGCTTCTGCTCACCATCAGGGTATGCGCTGAGCGGCATGATGCGCATCCCGTGCTGAAACGCGTGCACGTTGTCGTAATCGGAAGGGCCGTTGGTTTGCGTGCGGCCCAAAAGCCAGACGAGATTAGTCGGCGCATCGTAGCGCGTGACGTGATCAGGGAGCTTGCCGTTCCAACCGGGCCCGACGAATGCGAACCAGGCTTCCGCGGTCCCGGTAGTTCGTTTGCCGGGGTCGGCGAAAGTTTCAGTCCATGCATCCATAAACTGCAAGAGGTAAAAGCGTCCGCCCGAGCCGGGAACGTGAATGAGGATGGGTTCCGTCGACAGATCGAGCCACGCCATGGAGTAGAGCGTGTCGGCGTTGGGCCTTACAACTTTCCGCGTGTCGGGACGCGGGAACTCCGGGACGTGCGTGAACTCGTTCAGGGGTTGGCCGGCGCGCGTCTCTTGTATCAGCACCAGGGGATAGGCATAGATGTAGGCGCGTTCCGCAATACTGCGGAGATCGGTGGAGGCAGTTTGGGCGTGGACCGCGGTGGCGGCAAGAAGCATGGTTAACGTGAGCCTCATCATCGTCCTCGGCGAAGGGATTTCGCAGATGGGAACATTGTGCGGTTGCCCTGTGAAAATCGCAACCTAAGATTCCGGATGACGGGCAGCCATCTTCAGCGCGGGATTTGCTTACTTCGACTTCCTAGCCGGCGACAGAGCCACCGAGGCCTCTGAAGTGAGCACCCGGAACGCAAACGTCTCCTGCAGATAAAGCCGCACCACGGAATCGGTATGGCTGAGGTATCCGATGGAGATGTCCTGCCCGAGATCGAGCTCGAAATCGCCTCCTCGCGTGGTCAGTACGTAGGCGCCCGCAATCGCCGGCGCCCACACCAGTTCGCCGTCGACAATGTGCTTGACGTGCTCTAAAACCGGATAGCCGTGATCGCGCGTCTCGGTCAGCGCCGTGTATTCCGCGGCTCCAAACGCGACTGAATATGGTCCATTGACGCCCACCAGGCGCAGCTGGCTCAGCGCATGCGCCACGGCATCAGGATAATCGCGCACATCGGGAGGCAGTGCGACCACAGGATTGCTGGTGCCTTCGCGAATTCCCCGAACCTCACCGGCGCGATAGCCATTGAAGATGGCGCGGTCTTCGGCAAAGGCGAGCTTCTGGGCGGCGTCCTTGGCGGGCTGCCAATTGGAATCGTTCGATCCGCGCTCCACGTCGTCGATGTCCTGGCGCTTGAGCTCGAAGGGCACGCGCAGCTCCACCATCGGCTTCACCTCGCGACGGTGCGCAACGATGCCTTGAGCAGGCGCGGCGATCGGCAGCAGGTGGCCCGTGGCCACGCCAGGCAGAGCTACGCCACCAACCGCGGGGACGTCCACAAGCCGCCGTCCGGCCAGGTAGCGCTTCAGCGTTCGCGTCGTCTCTTCTTCAATCTGCGACCATGCCGCGCTGGAGACAGGCGCCAGCTCGCGATGGAGGTTATTCATCCTTCTTCTCCCTTCAGTGATCCGATTCTGAGTGATCCGTTGCCCGAAGGCGCGCCCGCCGGCAGGCCCGGATCCGCTGATGCGCCCGAATCCGCGGGGCCCGGCCCGGCCGCGCCAACGTTCTGGAGAAACGTGGTGGTGGGGCAGAAAAACAAGCCACCCGTCACCGCGCGGCTGAAGTCAAGTATGCGATCGTAGTTGCCCGGCGGGCGGCCGACAAACATGTTTTCGAGCATCAATTCCGTTACGCGTGGCGTGCGGCAGTAGCCGATGAAATAGGTGCCGAACTCGCCGTGTCCCGGGCGTCCGAAGGGCATGTTGTCGCGCAGAATCTCCAGTTGTTTTCCGTTTTCCTCAATGACGGTGAGCGCGCTATGTGCCGAAGTGGGCTTCTTGGCGTCGCTCAACTCAACGTCGGAAAGTTTCCTGCGGCCGATGATGTGCTCCTGGACTTCAACAGGGAGCGCATTCCATGCTTTCATGTCGTGGAGGTACTTCTGCACGATGACGTAGCTGCCGCCGCTGAAGCTGGGATCCTCGCTGCCCACAATCGCGGCCTCGGCAGCCGCACCGCCGCGTGGATTTTCGGTGCCGTCGACGAATCCCAGGACGTCGCGGTCGTCGAAATACCTGAAGCCATGCACCTCGTCGGCGACTGTAATAGCGTCGCCGGCCGCCTCCATAATTTGTGTTGCCAGCTCGAAGCACATGTCCATACGTTTGGCGCGGATGTGGAGGAGAATGTCGCCGGGAGTGGACACAGCGTGGCGTCCATCGGCGCGAATTTCGCGGAACGGGTGAAGGTCCGCGGGGCGCGGCACGCCAAAGAGGCGGTCCCAGGCATCCGACCCGAATCCGGCCACGCAGGCCAGTCCGGCCTCGATGTCGCGAAAGTCTACGGCGCGCACCAGGCCTGCAAGGTCCGCGCACAGCGAACGCATGCGGGCCACACTCGGTTCGTCGGGTCGCACGCAAAGCACCAGGAAAATCGCTGCCCGCGTGAGCGGAGAGACGACAGCCTGTGGGTCTGCGAGTTCATTGAGCTGTGTGGGCACGTCTGGGTCCTGTGTGCTGCTTCCTATGCAGCCGTTTTCATCCTAAATGCACCGCCTGGGTTTCTGGCCGCGATTGCTGACCGCTGAAAGCCTGCCTCCAGCCGTTTCACAGGTTGACGCGCGTCCCATCATTTGAGAAGCTAGAAGTTGACGAGTTCAATTTTCGAAACGAAGGATCAATATGCGAGACGCCGCTCCCCAAGGCACTTACAAAGTTCAGGCCCTCGATCGGGCTTTTGCAGTTCTGGATCTGCTTGGCGAAAGTGAAACCCCGCTGGGCCTGGCGCAGGTGGCCGCCTCGCTGCAGCTGCATAAGAGCACTGCGCACCGCTTTCTCATGGTTTTGGAGCGGCACCGCATGGTGGAGCGCACCGCCAACGGCAAATTCCGCCTCGGCCTGCGTCTGTTTGATTTTGGAAACCGCGCCATTGAGCAGTACGATCTGCGCGACCGCGCGCAGCCGCACTTGCGGCGCCTGGTGGCCGAAACGGAGGAGACCGCTCACCTGGCCCTGCTTGAAGCAGCGCGCGTGATTTACATCGACAAGATCGAGCCGACGCGCGCAGTGCGCATGATTACGCGCATCGGCGCCAGCAATCCCGTCCACTGTACGTCGGTGGGCAAGGCGATGCTGGCGTTTTTGCCGCCCGAACGCGCGGCCGAAATCCTGCGCCGTATCCGCTACGAGCGGCTCACCACCCGCACCATCGCCACTCCCGAAGCCCTGCGCGCCGAGCTGGACAAAACCCGCCGCCGCGGCTACGCGGTGGACGATGAGGAGCTGGAGGAGGGACTGCGCTGCATCGCCGTCCCTGTGCTCGACGCGCAACGGCTGCCGGTTGCGGCCGTCAGTGTCTCGGGGCCATCCTTCCGCGTCACTGCGCAAAAGCTGCCGTCGATCGCCAACTATCTGCTCCAGTGCGTACGCGGCATCTCGGTCGACATGGGCTACACGCCGGCTGGACGCGCCACGCGCACAGCGCTCTCAGCCTGAGTTTTTGGCAAAAGGGCACGCATTCACTCGACCTGCAAACCGCCAAGAAAGGGATTGGCCTTAGCTCTTGTGAAGACTCTTCGCAAGCCGGCGCTCGTCCGCATTCGCGTGCCCCGGCTTTCTGATAGACTCAAGTCTGTTGCAGGAGCGCGTCCCGGCTTCAAAAGCTGTCGGCGCTCGCTTCTGGGGACGTAGCTCAGTTTGGTTAGAGCGCTGCCCTGTCACGGCAGAGGTCGCGGGTTCGAGCCCCGTCGTCCCCGCCATAAACCAGATAAAATCAATGGTTTGCGGCGATGTCCATATCTTTTACCCCTCCTCGTTGGGTGCTGATGGGTTCGATCGCACCGACTCCGAAAACAGGGCAGAGAAGGCAAGGTTCTGAGCTGCCCGCTTTTCTTCGCTGACAGCCTGTTGGTAAATCCCCATCGTGATCGATGGATTCGCGTGCCGGAGCAGTTCTTGGGTTGTCTTGATGTTGACTCCGAGCTCCCCGAGCAGGGTCGCTAGCGTGTGCCGAAGCGTGTGATAGCCCACTGGCTTTGTCACTCCATCCACCCAAATTGATGTGAATGAGTGACTCGGCCTGAAATCGACAGTTAAGGCGGAATCGGTAAACGGGAGCCGACTTAAAGGTAGCTATCCTCCGTCGTCAAGTGTCCGAGATGGCGACTTACGGGACAAGTAGATGTGGCGTGCGACACCCTCGGCACATTCCGCAACACACCGAGGAAAGCGAGGGTCACGCAAGTGTATGGGATTAGATTGGATTTGTACGTCATCGCTGGTCCGGATCAGCTGACTCTGGATCAGCTGGTCGGCAGAGAACTCGGGCTCTAATCAATATCAGACAAGACGCCCTTCTTTAGAGCGTTTGCAACCGCTTCAGTGCGATCGGATACCTGAAGTTTCTCCATGATGTTGTTGACATGGCAGCGAACCGTATTGTCGCTGATGTTGAGTGCAAGCGCGATCTGCTTATTCGTCGACCCCTGGGCAAGCAATTCCAGCACATCTAATTCGCGAGCAGTTAGATCCTGACGCAACATTCGATCTGCGAGCCGGGCAGCGATATCTCTGGGGATATACCGCTTTCCAGAGGCAACCGCTAGAATCGCAGCGATCATTTCGGTTTCGGACGCGTCCTTTAAGAGATATCCGTGTG
>JASHQH010000164.1 GCA_030037635.1 Acidobacteriaceae bacterium | reverse complement strand
GGCAGCCACCAGCTCTTGTTGCCGCGCTTGATGTCGTTAAAGGTCCTGGACGGCGCGGTGAAGGTATAGATAATGCGCTGCCATTGCGTAAGGCCTGGCGCTTCGGCGGTGGCGCCGGCCGCCGCCGCGGGTTGAACTCCCATCTCGCTCATGAATTTCGCCTTTCGACGGATTTGAAAAAATTCGCTCGCCCGCGATTGTACGCCAGCGACGGCTGGGGAATCGAATGAAATTTTGGCGGAAGAAAAGCTAAATTCGGGTGTGCTGTCTCTGAAGCTGCTGCAACTGGCTGCAGGACCGCCGGGGGCCGGCGTTGCAAACCCGTTCGAGCAGCATGATGCCTTGGAGGGCATTGCGGAGGGCAGCGACGCCGGGGTTACAGTCCCTGCACGGAGTCTTGAGTGGAGTCAACGGGAGCAGGGTGCGATTGGGTCCCAGGTTTTGCGGGTTGCGCAGGCACAAGGGGCTTGGACGGCGCGTACTCTTTGTACACCGTGATGTGGAAGCAAGCCTGCCGGAATTCCTCTTCCACGTCGATCTTGCCAGCGCTCTCAAGCGCTGCCAGGCGTTGCCGCATCCAGAGAAGCTCGCTGCGGGTGAGGCCTTTTTTGGCGATGTCGACTGCGGCGCCGGTCATGTGCGGGCTGACGATGTCGCCTTCAGCGGGAGCGGCGTTGCCGTTGCTCCGCATGAGCCGCTGCTGGTACTCGACGGTGCGCACGGCGGAGCTGACTTCAAGCGGCTTGTGGAACGCGGCCTGGTGGGCATTGGCCAGGTCGCTGAGGAAGCGCGCCGTCCAGGGACGGCAATAGCGATGGTTCTCGGGCAAGTCGGCATTCACGCTGAGCGCGTCGGACACGGGTACCGGAACCAGCAGCTTATGCGCAATGCGCTCGGCCAGGTCCGCCTCGTTCTCGATGCGCTCCAGGCCTTCGGCATCAAGCCGCGTGTTCTGGCGCTCCAGGGATTCGAGCGTCCCGCGCAGTGAAGGCGGCAGGGCATTCCGTGGAACATTGAGAGATGCTTCCTCAGAGTTGGAGTGCGGAGCCGGAGGTTTTTCGGCCTGCGCTTCTTCCGCCGCGCCGGCGAAAACCTCGGACCTTGCCGGCGGCGTTCCCGCCACCTGGCTGCCGGGAAGCGCGGCGCCCTCTTCGACGCGCGGCGATGAAGATTCTGAGGGCGAAGCGTCCGACATCTCTGCGGCGCCTGCGGCATCGGGCTCCGGCGACTCATGCATCATGGCCGCCGAAGCGGGCGCATCGTCTGAGGCGCCGTCAGCATCGTCGGGGATGGAAGGCCGCATGATTCGCCGAGACGCTGCTCTGCGGACCGCGCGCACACGGACCATATGCGGCGCGAGTTGCTGCCCGGCGCGCTGGCGGCGGATTGCCAGGCCAGCCGCGCGGCCGACCTCTTCAGGCGTGGGCTTGTGCACGGCGCGTTCAGTTCGAGCAGCGGTGTTGAGCGGGGCTGCGCGGCGGCGAGCTGTCGAAGGCCGCGCGGGCCGATGAGAGGCGTGGCTGCTCGCGGACGGCGATCTGCGGTGAGGCTTCGCGGTCGAGGAATCCTGAGCGCCGCGGGCGCCAACAACGCCCAATACGGCTAGCGTGACCGCGATCAGAGCAGTCCTGCACATGGGGGAATGTATGGGCAATCGAGAGCCTTTCTAGTGTACGTCGATCCGCCAGCTTGCTGGAGTGCCTTCGCGGATTCGGACTTGCTTCGACTTTAATCCTGGACGCATATAGCGTCAATTCGCGTTTTCTTTCTTGCAGCCTCAAAATGCCGGCGCCGTCTGGCTCGGAATCCCGGTCGGCGGTACGATCGGCCTGGCGGGCGGCGTCAATATGAATCCCTTGCGGACGAGCGCGAACCCTTGTTGCGGCAGCTCGGCCTGCAGGAGCTGATTGTCGGGCCCTGAAAAGAGATCGGTGCCCGCTCCGCTGATGGTAGCCACCAGATGATGCACGGCAACCGGTTTTCCGTCCAGCGTTCCCTCCTGATCGGCGTACGTAGCCAGCTGCACCGGCACGACGGAGCCCGCGTTGATGGGCAGAATCGCCCACAAATCGCGGTTGTTTTGCTGGACTGCGAGAGCCAGCAGCGTTTCCAGCGCGCCGGGATCGAAATCCGGCAGGAAAACTGCGCCGGGATGCGCATTGAGCCGAGTGGTGGTGCTCTTACCCATGGCTGAGATGTTCAGCAGCAGTTGCGCCGAGTCGGGCGCAGCTACTACATTCACTGCCTCGCCATTGACCGCGGCATTCAGCTGCACGTGCAGGAGCTGATTGGCCGGCGAAAGGCGCTCATCTTTGGAGAGCGCGTAGTCGAGCCCTTGCATGGTGACCTTGACCAGCGAAGTCGAGTCGTATCCGTCCTTGGTGGCTTTGAACTGAAAACTGGCCGTGCCTACCGCGTGGCCGTGCTGGGCGATTTCAAAACTTCCGGACTCTGAGCCCACGGGCGAAGACTTGCCGGTCTGCGCCGGTGTTGCCGGCGGCCGTGCTGCCAAGATCAAGGCAAAAACCCCCGCAAAGGGGACAAGAAAAGCGGTACGCACGTCTTAGCCGAACTCCTACTCGTTTAGACACGGATTGAAGGAAAGAGTTGGTGCGGGGACAGGGGGCGAGGGACCAAGGGACCAAGAGAACGGGAAAACAGGGATTCGGGAATAGAAAGGCAAGGGAGCGAGAGAACGAGAAAACAAGGAAGAAATTGGAAGGAACTTTGGGCGAAGGCGATGTTTTCGCTTTCTGTTCTCCTATCACAAGTCCCGAGACGTGTCTAGCCGGGGAATCAGAGGGGTAAACCCCATATCTTGTGGTGCTTGATTTTTTCTCTTCTATTAGTCGGCATTCCGGCATAGGGCACACATTTTCAACAAATTGAGCCCATTTTTTGCTTGGCGCGCAACCGGAAGAACGGTACTATCGACTCCATGGAATTTTTAGGAGTCAATCGGAGCTCACTGGAGCTAATCGGAAAACTGACTGATTCAGCCGGGTTTCATCAGAAGGATTCCGGTTCCCCAGCCAGAGGCCAGTCTACTCGCATTGACTCCCCCTGCAAGGGAATTTACGCTCCACGGCCGTTTGGGAACCAGATTGGCTAACGCGGGAGCGGGATTGCGGGCCCAAGAAAAGGTTGCGCCGGCATTTTGTGGTGCAGCCGAAGTCCGGTAAGAGGAACGGTCATGTTTCGCGGAAGCTATGAAGCCAAAATCACGGACGGCAGGCTCAAGCTTCCGACTGATTTCGAGAAGCTGGTGAACGCCATGAACAACAACCAGTTCTACATCACCAGCGTGGATGGCACGAGCGCCGAAATCTGGCCTCTGCCCGAGTGGGAGAAGCGGGAAGCGAAGCTGGCTGAGGACAGCACCATGGATGACGCGGTGCAGGCGTACCTCTACTGGACCAGCCATTACGGCCAGCAGGTGGAGATGGACAAGCAGGCCAGGATTTCGCTGCCCAGAACTTTGCGCGAAGAGGCAAAGCTGGAAGGCGAAGTAAGAGTGATGGGAATGATGGTTTACATGGAGGTGACAAACCTCCAGGTGCTGAAAGAGAAGCTTTCAGCCAAGCCGTTGACGGCAGAGGGCCGCGCACGCGTGGCGCAGATCCTCAAGTCGCGGAGTACGAGCGGAACCCCTTAGGGGGCGCACATGACGCAGCCAGGTGCACGGCATGTGCCGGTTCTTTTCGAAGTTGCAATGGAGTTTCTTCGCGTGCAGCGGAACGGCACGTACGTTGACTGCACGCTCGGCCTGGCGGGACATGCGGAAGGCATCGTCAGGCGGCTGGGACCGGCGGGGCGATTGATTGGCTTCGACCGCGATCCCGAGGCGCTGGGGTTGGCCAAGGAACGGCTCGACCGGGTTTGCGCAGAGCTGGGCAGCCAGGCGCCGCAAGTGACGTTGATCGGTGAAGCGTTCAGCCGCGTCACCGAGCATGTCGAGGCCAAGTCGGCGGATGGTTTGCTCGGCGATTTCGGTGTGAGCAGCCTGCAGCTCGATGAGGCGCGCAGAGGATTTAGTTTTCAGGCGGACGGCCCGGTGGATATGCGTTTGGATACGCGATCAGGGTTGACCGCCGGACAAGTGGTGAATGAGATGAGCGAGCGCGAGCTGGCAAATCTCATTTACGAATACGGTGAGGAAAGGAGGTCGCGGACAGTCGCCAGAGCCATTGTGCGGGGGCGGCCGGTTACTTCGACGGTGCAATTAGCCCGGCTTGTAGCCTCAGCCGTCCCGCCAATGAAATTTGGACAGATTCACCCGGCAACGCGAACGTTTCAGGCACTGCGCATTTACGTGAACCGGGAATTGGATGAAATCGGGGCGTTAGTCGAGGCCGCACCCCAATTGCTTAAGCCCTCGGCACGGCTCGTGGTTATTTGCTTTCATAGTCTCGAAGACAGAATTTGCAAAGACAGTATTCGAGAAGGCGCGCAGCACGGGATTTGGAAAATTCTGACCAAAAAGCCTGTGACCGCCGGTGAAGAAGAAAAGGATCGCAATCCGCGCTCGCGGAGCGCCAAGCTGAGAGCAGCGGAGAGAACGGAAAGGCAGGCAACCGGGAACAGGGATTAGGGAACAGGCACAACGACGCTCGCCGCATATAACAATTCCGAGCAGTCTACTCTCGATTCCCTATTTTCTGTTATCCGAAGGAGAACGAAGATGGCAGCATGTGCAACAACGTATTTTGAGGCCGGGCTGGGATGGGCTGCGCGGGTGCAAGCGCACAATGCGGAGCTGATGGCGCAGCAGGCGCAACGCCGCCGTCATGCGCGCACGCCCGAGATCTACTTTGCCAAGCATTTTGACAACACCCGCCTGGTGAAGGCCGCGGATCCGGCGCTGGTGCGCGAGATGCGCGTATTTTCGGCCGCTGTGGCCGTGCTTTTCTCGCTCATCATGGTGTACGGCCTGCAACACTTTAACGCCATCGAGAGCAGCTACAGAGTCGAAAGCGAAAAGCAGACGGTCAAGCAGTTGCGCGAGCAGAACCGCCAGCTTCGCCTGAGTGAAGCCGAATTGACGCGGCCGGGGCGGATCGATCAGGAAGCCCGCCAGCTGGGGCTGGCTGCACCGCAACCCGATCAGGTGGTGTATCCCAACTCCCGGCCCGAATCCAGCGCTCCAGTGCTGGCGCAAACCGTTTCTCCCTCCCCCACTGCACACTGAAAGAAGGCTCTTAGCTGTTAGCTCTTAGTTGAAGTTGATTCAACAAAGAAAATTGGAAGCTAACAGCTAGGAGCGAACGAATCGCCGGCGGCTAGGAGCAAAAAGCTGAAATGACGGCCACCGATCGCGCTCTCCGCAGCCGCTCAAAAAATCCTAAAACCTTCCCTCTCAGGCGCAGCCGCTTCTGGGTTGTTGGCGGCTTTTTTTTATTCTGGGCGTGCACCATCGCGGGCCGATTGTTCTGGCTGCAGATTGTGCGCCACCAGGAGTTCGTGGAGCGCGCGGCCAGGCAGCAGGAGCGCAGCTTCGAGGTGGCTCCGCGCCGGGGCATTCTGTACGACCGCAACCTGCGCGAGCTGGCGATGACCGTCCTGGTCGACTCAATCTACGCGGACCCGACGCAAGTTGCCGACAAGCAGGCCGCGGCACGCACGCTGGCCGGGCTGGTACACACCAATTCTGAAGACGGGCTGACCACGGAAGGACAGATTGCCGCGCGGCTCAGGGAGGGCCGTAATTTTGCCTGGATTGCGCGCCGCGTGACGCCGCAAGTGGCTGCCGCCGTGAAAGCCCTCGACATGAAGGGCATCTACTTTCAAAAGGAGTTCCAGCGCTTCTACCCCGACAACGAGATTGCCGCGCAGGTGCTGGGCTATGTGGGCGTGGACGACAACGGGCTGGGCGGGCTGGAAGAAAAATGGGATAGCGATCTGCACGGGCGGCCGGGATTGATGTACACGGCGGTCGACGCGCGCAAGAAGGTGCTGGGCTCGAGCGAGCGCGAGCCCGAACCCGGCCGCAACCTGGTGCTCACCATCGACGAGAACATCCAGTTCATGGCGGAACGCGCGCTCGACCACGTGATGCAGAAGACGCAGGCGCTGAATGGCACGGTGGTGGTGCAGGACGTGCACACCGGCCAGATTCTGGCGTTGGCCATCCGTCCCACCTTCAATCCCAACCAGTTTCGCCACACGACGCCCAATCTGCTGCGCGACCACGCGGTGAGCGACGTCTATGAGCCGGGGTCGACCTTCAAGCTGGTGACCTATTCCGCGGCCATGGATACGAACGTAGCCAAGCCCGACGATACGATCGACTGCCAGGGCGGGAAAATCACGATCGCGGGGCGAGTGATTCACGACAACCAGGGTGAACACTTCGGAGTGATTCCGGTGCACAAGGCGTTGGAGGAGTCGAGCGACGTGGCGGCCATCAAGCTCGCGCTGAAAGTGGGACCTGACCGCTTCTACCAATACATTCACAGCTTCGGTTTCGGCACGCGCTCCAATATTGAACTGCCCGGCGAAACGCGGGGATTGCTCCGGCCCGTGGCGCGCTGGCAGCCGTCTTCCATCGGCTCCGTCGCCATCGGCCAGGAGGTTGCGGTGACACCGCTGCAACTGGTCACGATGGTTTCGACAATCGCCAATGGCGGTGTTTACCTGCCGCCGCACGTGCTGATGCCGGACCAACCGGCGCTGGGCGCGAACTCCGCCCAAGGGTCTTCTGCAGGGCAGGTGGCGCCGGTCAAGCCGGATGAAGAACTCCCCGATCCGCTCCCGGCCGGGGCGCATCGCGTGATCAGCACGATGGCCGCGGCGGAGATGCGCGAGATGATGGAGGGAGTGGTCCTGTTCGGCACCGGCAAGCCGGCGCAGCTGAACGGCTATTCGTCGGGCGGCAAAACGGGCACAGCGCAAAAGATCGATCCTGTGACGCATACGTACTCGAGGACCATGCACATTGCCTCTTTCGCGGGCTTCGCGCCGGTCAACAATCCGGTGATCTCGATCGCGGTGGTGATTGATTCCCCGCATGGCGACTACTACGGGACCGCAGTCTCAGCGCCGGTGTTTGCCGAGGTTGCGCAGGAGGTGCTCGAATATCTCGGCGTGCCGCATGACATCGCATTGCAGCCCACGAAGACGCCAGCGAAGAACGACGCGCCTGTGAAAGAAGATGACGATTCGCACGACGAAGACATCCAGGCGCTGTACGAGGCGGCCAACGATCTGCCCAGCGACGATCCACTGCACGGTTCGCCGGCAAAGGCCGGAGCCTCTTCGGCGCAGCCTCAAGCCCAGGCAGTGACCACGCCGGCCGATGCGAGGCAGACGGCGATGGCAAAAAGCACGCCTGCATCGAACAAGGCCGCGAACCCGCAAAATCAGGAATCGAATCCGGATCCCGCCGGCAATACCATCGTGGTCGCCGATGCGGGCCAACTGCGCGTGCCTTCTCTGGTCGGGCTTTCAGTGCGACAGGTGATCGAGCAAGCCGGCAGCGCCGGACTTGAAGTGGAGATCGCGGGCGACGGTATTGTGCGCGCGCAGGCGCCGGTGGCCGGCGCCATGGTCGCGCCGGGAACCAAAATCGTGGTTCGCTGCGAGCGCTGACTGCGGTAAGCTCTCAACGTGTCTGAATCCTCATGGCATGCGTTTGAAGATGGGAACACTCTGGGCCAGCCCGGTTCAGAGGAAGGCACGATCGCGCGCGATGAAGAGCACGATTTAGGTGCGCGCATCACTCTTGAGCGCGATGCCCGTGTGGCCCCGTTCGCCATTACATGCGGCATCTATGGCTGGATGGTGCACACGCGCTTCTTCGACGCGGAGGTAGAGGCCGAGGCGGAATACGGGCAAATGAGGAGCGCGATTGCGGCGCTGCTTGAGGCGGCGGAACAGGCTGCCGGGGTTGATGGCGGACGGAAGGTGCTGATGGACGGCGTCAGCGGGCTTGTGGAGAGATTTCCGTAAATCCGGCGCAGGAAATTCTCCGCGCAGCGGTTCAAGTGAATCCGAAGATGGTGCACCCGGCGCAAGCCGGAAAAGACAACCGCAGATCCTTCGATTCCCTTCTGCCCGCCGCGGCGGGCCTCCGGTCACTCAGGATGACAAATTCGCGGGGGATCCGGCGAATCTGGAATCGCTGTGGCCCTGCCCTTCGCAATCTACAATCAACCACTAGATGCTCTGGGATGATCTGATCGCGGAAGTGAGCGGCGTGGGCTCGGGCGGCAGCTCGGCCGCGGCCAGCAACGAATCGATCTCGGGCATCGAATACGACTCGCGGCGCGTGAAACCGGGCGCTGTGTTTGTGGCCATGAAAGGCGGCTCGACCGACGGCAATCGCTACGTGGAGAAGGCTCTTGCGGCGGGCGCGCTGGGGATCATTACCGATTCAGCGCAGACCTTCGACCAGCTCACCGTCTTCAAGCCCGGCCTGCCCGCTCTCGAAGTAGAGCACGGGCGCCGCGCGCTGGCGCAGGCATCGGCCGCTTTCTTCGGCCATCCTGAACGCCGCCTCGCCGCGACCGGAATCACGGGCACCAACGGCAAAACCACGACGGCATTCCTGACCGAGGCGCTGTTGAACGCCGCGGCCCGCTCGACCATCCTGATCGGCACCATCGAGTATCACGTGGCCGGTGAAACGCGGCCCTCCGTCCACACCACACCCGAAGCGCGCGATCTTTTTGAGCTGATGGCCGAGGGAGTTTCGCGAGGCGCCGAGGAGCTTGTAACCGAAGTCTCAAGCCATGCGCTCGACCAGGGACGCATGGCCGGAATTCCTTTCGATGTGGCAGTGTTTACCAATCTGACCCGCGACCACCTGGATTACCACCAGACCATGGAGAACTACTTCGCTGCCAAGCGCCTGCTTTTTGATGGATCGGTTTATCCGGCTCCGCGTGTCGCGGTGATCAATGCGAACGACCCGCACGGCGACGAGTTGGCAGCCGCGGCGCGCGGGGCGGGCGCGGAGGTTCGCATGTACGGCATCGGCAAAGGCGATTGGCGCGCGGCGAGCCACGTGCTTACGTCTTCCGGCGCGGTGATCGAGCTGGAAACGCCGGCCGGATCGGCCTGCCTGAGCTCGCGGTTGGCCGGCGACGTGAACATTCTGAACCTGCTGGCCGCATTCACTGCCGCGCACGCCCGCGGCGTATCGTTTTCGCGCCTGGCTGCTGCCGTTCCCATGCTGCGGCCAGTGCCCGGGCGCTTTCAGCCGGTGATTGCGGGCCAGCCGTTCACGGTGATCGTGGACTACGCGCATACCGACGACGCCTTGCGCAACCTGACCGCACTGGCGCGGCAGATGACCGCAGCGTCGGGCGCGCGCGTGATCGCGCTGTTCGGCTGCGGCGGCGATCGCGACCGCAGCAAACGCCCCAAGATGGGCCAGGCCGCCGGCGAGGGCAGCGATTATGTGGTGGCGACCAGCGACAATCCGCGATCGGAAGATCCGGCGGCGATTCTGGCCGAGATCGAGCCAGGATTGCAGTCCACCGGCGTCGCCTATACCGTGGAAGTCGATCGCGCCGCCGGTATTCGCCTCGCGCTTGGGGCTGCGCGGCCGGGTGACGTGGTTCTGCTGGCCGGCAAGGGCCACGAGAAGGAACAGATTCTGGCCGATCGCACCATTCCTTTCGACGATGCCGAGGTTGCGCTTTCCATCCTGCACGAGTTGGGCTATGGTGAAGAGCAATGAATCTGAGCCTTGCAGAGGCCGCAATGGGCTCCGGCGCAATGCTGGAGGCGCCGGAAAGCTTGTCGAACGCCGGCGCGCTGGTGGCCACCGGCTACTCCATTGACTCGCGCACCATTGGGCCGGACGAGCTGTTCTTTGCGGTGCGTGGCGAGCGGCACGACGGGCATGACTTTGTGGCCAGCGCGCTCGAGCGGGGAGCCCTGGCCGCGGTGGTGTCGCGGGCGCGTGCCTCTTCCCTTCCCGACTCGGTGCTGGCGCGGCCTCTGCTGATTGCCGAAGACCCGCTTGCCGCGTTGCAATCGCTGGCTGCGCACGTACGACGGCAATGGGGACGGCGCGTAATTGCCATCACCGGCTCGGCGGGCAAAACCACTACAAAGGAAGCCACGGCCGTTGCGCTGGGCGCAAAGTTCAATGTGCTCAAATCTGTGGGCAACCTGAACAACGGCTTCGGACTGCCGTTGCAACTGCTGCGGCTGACGCCCGAACACCAGATGGCGGTGGTGGAGATGGGCATGAACCACGCGGGCGAGATCGCCGCCTTGGCGCGCATTGCCACGCCCGACTGGGGTGTGGTGACCAATGTGGGGACAGCGCACATAGAAAATTTTGCCGATGGGCAGGCGGGCATTGCCCGTGCCAAGTTCGAGCTGGTTGAGGCATTGCCAGCCAACGGCGTGGCGTTTCTGAATGGCGACGACGCCTACGCTGCGCAATTCGGGCGCGACTTTCCCGGCCGCGTGGTGTATTTCGGCCGCGGCCCGTGCGCCGATCCGCGGCTGGTTTCGGTACGCGAGGATACGGATGGATTGCACGTGAACTATCAGGCAGGCGAGCGCGAGGGCGGCTTTACGCTGCATCTGCTGGGAGCGCACAACGCCATGAACGCGATGGCCGGGCTGGCTGTGGCGCTGGAGGCGGGTGTCGATGGTGATGCGGCGGTGGGAGCCATCGCCTCGCTCACGGCAGGGGACAAGCGCGGCCAGGTGATGGAGATTGCGGGCGCCACGATTCTGAATGACAGTTACAACTCCAACCCCGAGGCGCTGCGCTCGATGATTCGCACCCTTGCGGCGCGACCCGCCGCGGGCCGCCGCATTCTTGTTGCCGGCGAAATGCTGGAGCTGGGCGAGCAGGGACCGGCGCTGCACCGCGAAGGCGGCCGCGCGGCCGCCGAGGCCGGACTCGACCTGGTGGTGGGGGTGCAGGGAAACGCCGAGCATCTGGCCGCGGCTGCCTGCGGGGGCGGAGTGGCCTCAGTGTTTCTGCCTAATGCCGAGGCGGCGGGCCGCTGGCTGAAGGAAAACCTGCGACCCGGCGACGTGGTGCTGGTGAAAGGCTCGCGCGGCGTGCATCTGGAGCGGGCCATTGAGGCGCTCGAGCGGAACTTCGGGAGCGGCGCGGCCGAATAATTTTCCTGCCGCTGTGGGTGGGTGTTTTATTCTGCCATGCGCTGCGCCAGCAGAGTTGTGGCGCGCGCCGGCGTAATGCCGCGCAGCAGAAAAACCTTGTTGCGCGAGAGTTCGCCGGAAACCAATGCGACGGCGCCTGAGGGCAAGCCAAATACGGCGGCGAGGAATTCAATGAGCGCCTGGTTGGCGCGGCCTTCGAGCGGCGGCGCCTGCACGGCGATTTTCAGTTGCGCGGCTGTGCCCTCGCCGTAGATTCCGGCGATGGCGGTCCGCCTGGCGCCGGGCTGAGCGCGGACGGCGAGCGTGACTCCGTCTGGCGTGGCACGCAGCATCACTCGGGCTCCGCCGCAGGCTTGCGCGCACCAAACAGAGCGGTGCCGATGCGGATGCGCGTGGCGCCCTCGGCAATGGCGAGAGCAAAGTCACCGCTCATGCCCATCGAGAGCACATTGAATTTCAAATTCGGATGCGCCGCGGCCCAGCGGTCGCGCCAAATGCGCAGGCTGCGAAAGCAGGCCCGCGTGACATCTTCCGGCGCGCCCCAGGGAGCGATGGTCATCAGGCCGCGCACTTCAAGATCGAGCAGATCGGGGAGGCGCTCAAGCAATTGCGCCGCTTCGGCCGACTCCGGCGCCAATCCCGTTTTAGCTTCCTCGGAGCTCAGCTTGACTTCAATCAGCACCGGAAGCCGCTTTCCGTAGCGGGCCGCCGCTTCGTTGAGGCGTTCGGCCAGGCGCAGCGAGTCGAGCGAGTCGATGCCGTCAAACAGCTCCGCCGCGCGCGCCGCCTTATTGGATTGCAAATGGCCGATAAAGTTGAAACGCAATTGTCCGCGCTGGGCCCAGGTGCCGCGCTGCGCGGCTTGCGTGACCTTGGCTTCGAATTCCTGCACGCGATTTTCGCCAAAAAGCGTGAGGCCGAGCGCCGCGGCTTCGGCAATGGTCCCGAGAGGAAAGGTCTTGGACACCGCCATCAACTCGATCTCGCTCGGAGAGCGGCCGGTTGCGCGGCAAGCCGCGGAGATGGCATCTTCGAGCCGTTCGAGATTTTCCTTGAGCGTGGTCACTGCGCCTCTAGTTCTGCATTTCGCGTTCCTGGGTCCCAGAATCGGGACCCGGGCACCCGCTTTCTCGCGAATCGCACCGCACCCTCCGTGTCGATTTCGGCTCCTAAGAGGACCCCTCAGGGGCTAGAGCCCCGATTTCTTTCGGGCAGTTTGCGGCACGGCTGAAGCCGTGCCCTGGTTACAAGACTGCCTTCGATTGGTGTTTTTCAGCAAGCTCTGAAGGGGTGCCCTTTCAAAACAGAGTCAAACTGAGACACCACGGTCAGTCTCGGAACCCCGTCGTTTGCTCCGAATACAATGACACAATGTGGACTGTCGTTCTCCTCATTTGCTCCAACATCTTCATGACCATCGCCTGGTATGGCCACCTGAAATATGAGAGCCAGCCTCTCTGGAAGGTTATCGTCGTCAGCTGGGCGATCGCCTTCTTTGAGTATTGCTTTCAGGTGCCGGCCAACCGCATCGGCTACGGCCGCTTCACGCCGGTGCAGCTCAAAGTGATCCAGGAGATCATCACGCTGACGGTGTTCGGCGTTTTCGCCACATACTACTTCGGCTCACATCTGCGCTGGAATCATGCCGTGGCCGCCTTGTGTCTTGTCGCTGCCGCCTTCTTTGGATTCCACACATTCTGATTGGCAGGCGCCGCTCGTGCTCGCCGCAGAAACATCCCTCAGGGGCTAAAGCCCCCGAGTTTATGCGGCTCTAACGGCACGGCTGAAGACGTGCCCTTTCAAAGCCGCCTTCGCTTGGAGTTTTGCACCGAGCTCTGAGGCCAAGCCCTCTCAAAACGGCATTTGTGAAACCAGTTCCTGGTTCCGATCTCCTTCAGTGTCCGCGATCTTCGAGGTACTTTTCGACTTCAAGGGCGGCCATGCAGCCGGAGCCGGCTGCAGTGACAGCCTGGCGATAGCGCCGGTCCTGGACGTCGCCGCAGGCAAAGACGCCGGGAACAACGGCGCCATTGCGCATGGTGAACACGTTATTGGTGGTCTTGACGTAGCCCTCATCGTCGAGATCGACCTGGCCCAAGAGCATTTTGGTGTTGGGCACGTGGCCGATGCCGAGAAACATGCCGCTGACGTTGAGCACGTCCTGCGCTCCGCTGGTGACATCGCGCAGGCGCAGGCCTTTCACTTCTTTTTCGTCGACGCCCAGGACCTCCTCGACCACGGTGTTGGTGCGGAACTCGATTTTGGGATGGGCCATGGCGCGTTCCAGCATGATTTTGGAGGCGCGAAAGGCGTCGCGGCGGTGCAGCAGCGTGATTTTGGATGCGAACCGGCTCAAGAAAATTGCCTCTTCCATGGCCGAGTCGCCGCCGCCCACCACGGCGATGGGTTTGTCGCGGAAAAAGAAGCCGTCGCAGGTGGCGCAGCTGGAGACGCCGTGGCCGATGAGCGCCTGCTCGCTGGGCAGGCCCAGCCAGCGCGCACTGGCGCCTGAGGCCACGATGAGCGTGCGCGTGTGCAGCTCGCCCAACGAGCTTTGGAGGCGGATGGGATGCGCGTTGGCGTCGACGGCAGACACGTGGGCGTGCTCGAGGGTGGCGCCAAAACGGGCGGCCTGCTTCTTCATGTTGTCGATCAGCTCAGGCCCCTGAATGCCGTCGGGCCAGCCGGGAAAGTTTTCGACGAGGGTGGTGATGGAGAGCTGGCCGCCGGGCTCGTGGCCCTCAAGCACCAGGGGTTTGAGGCCGGCGCGCGCGGTGTAGAGCGCGGCCGTCAATCCGGCGCAGCCGGAGCCGAGGATTACGGTGTCGTGGATCTCTGTCATGGGTTGTCCCGAGTTGATTGTAGACGGGCGGGCCTGAGTGCATGCCTCGAGGCGCGCTCGACTGCTCTCTATAAGATGATGCGGGCCCGGCCTTGGACGCGGGCGGCGGAGTGGGCGCGGGTGGTTTGATGAGTTCTTTCTAATTTTTCCCAGGGAATTCTGAGAGTTTTCTTATTCAGCGCAGGCGGCGGCTTCGAGATGAAGCAGGCTGAACGGTCCAGGGCGGCTGGGGAAGCTAAGAGAATGATGCAGATCCCACACGACGCAGCCACGTTGCGGTGAGGCGGCATGAGGAACTTTTAAGAATCGCGAGATCTCCTTGGAATGTTGGATGCCTCTCATACGCCCGTCTGGGGGATCTCGTGCCCATCGCTTTTTGTGTGGCTTGGCCGCGCGCCAAGGACGCGACCGCCGCAGCGTGCCGGCGTTCTTTCGGCAAGTTTGGCATCGGCGCTTGCTGCGTGCTGCTTCTGCTGCTTGCTCCGGCGGCCCTGGATGCGGGCGGACCAAAGTATATTGCCGGAACGAGCTACTTCAACGCCGGCGTGTTGGGTGAGCCCATCCATTGGTCCGGCGGGCAGGTGAACTATTCCGTCGATCAGGGTTCGCTCTCGAGCACGGTAAGCAACCAGCAGGCGACGGCGATGGTGGACGCGGCGGCCGCGTTGTGGAGCGCAGTTTCCACGGCGGGCGTGACGCTGACCGACGTGGGCTCGCTGAACGAGGACGTGAACGGATCGAACATCCAGGTGAATGGGTCAGGGCAGATTACGGCGCCGGCCGACGTGACACCCTCGGCCACCAGCTATCCGCTGGCCGTGATCTACGACGCCGACGGCTCGGTGATCAATGCCATCTTCGGGGCCAACACGAGCCAACCCGATGCCTGCCAGAACAACGGGGTTTATATGTGGCTGGACAATATCAACCCCGACGCGACCATCGCGCACGGCGTGATCGTGCTCAATGGTCTATGCGCCACCAATGCCGAGATGCTGGAGATGATGAGCTTCGAGGTGGAGCGAGCCTTCGGCCGCATCCTGGGCCTGGACTTCTCGCAGGTGAATCCCGGCGCGCTGACCGGCAGCGATCCGAGCGAGGCGCAGGCGTGGCCGGTGATGCAGCCCATGAGCGGAGCTTGCGGCGCGACGGGCGGCAATTGCATTCCCAATCCGACGGCGCTGAGCTACGACGACGTGGCGGCGATCAACCGCATCTATCCGATTACCGCCGCAAACCTTGCGAGTTTTCCGGGCAAGCAGATCACCGCGACCAACACGGTCTCGATCGAGGGCACGGTGAGCTTTAGAACGGGCTATGGGATGCAGGGCGTGAACGTGGTGGCGCGGCCGCTCGACGCCAACGGGAACCTGATGTATCAATACACGGTGACCGCGGTGACGGGCGCGTATTTCAACGGCAATCACGGGAACGCGATTACGGGCTGGGATGACGCGAACGGCAACCCGCTGACGATGTGGGGTTCGAACGACGCGGCGATGCAGGGCTATTTCGACCTGAGCGGCATTCCACTGCCGCCGGGCGCGACCACGGCCAGTTATCAAGTGACCTTCGAGGCTATCGATCCGCTCTATATTCTGGAAAACTCGGTGGGCCCGTACAACCAGGGCCAGGTAACGCCTTCGGGGACACTGAATGCGATTTCAGTGCCTGATCTTGCGGCCGGCAGCGCGCAGACTCTGACGGTGACGGTGAGCGACTCCGCCGTGGGGGGCTATTCCGACGCCATCGGTTCGCAAGCGCAGCCGCGGGCGATGCCGGCGGGGGGTTTTTGGGTGGGCCGTCTGAGCCAGGTGGGACAGAGCGACTGGTTCAGCTTTCCGGTGCGCGGCAACCGCATCTTTACTGCCGTCACCGAGGCTACGGACGAAACCGGCGCGCCGACGAACTCCAAAGCTTTGCCCTCCATCGGCGTGTGGGACGGGTTCGACCCGGTGGGCGCGACCGCGGTGGGAGCAGCGCCGGGCTTGAACGGCGATG
Organism: Acidobacteriaceae bacterium; assembly: GCA_030037635.1. GTDB lineage: Bacteria > Acidobacteriota > Terriglobia > Terriglobales > Acidobacteriaceae > Telmatobacter. The sequence goes on along the minus strand of JASHQH010000164.1, from coordinate 3,421 downwards.
CAACCGGTGAAACCTGGCTGGAAGTGGCCACCAACGGCGACGACATTGTGCGCCTGGGCATTGCCGACCTGCGCGGCGACGGACGCCCCGACTACGCCTACAACGGCTGGGTGCTCTACGCGGACACGGTTTCGCCCCCGCGGCTGCCTGCTGGCGGCGGGGCCATCACGATCCAGGGGATGGGTTTTCGGATGGGGGACACGGTGACGGTGGGCGGGCAGCCGGCGGTGGTCACCAGCATCACGCCCAACCAGATTACGGCGATGGCGCCTGCTGCGGCAGAGGGTGTGACCGGCTCAGTGGACGTGGCGGTGAACGACCAGCCTGCGTTTAACGCCATGGCGGTGATTCCCGGCGGCGTCAGCTACGACTCAGGCAACGGCGATGCGCTGAACCTGGTGACAGCGCCTTCGAATACCGTGCCGATTGGCGTGCCGATTCCCTTCACCGTGACCGCGCTGGGATCGAACCTGACGCCGGCGGGTGGAGTGACGGTGATCTATACGGTGACAAGCGGCACGGCTACGCTAGCCTGCGCTCTGCCCTCGTGCCCGGTGACGGCAACGGGCGACGGCCGCGCCACCATGAACGTGACCGCGGTGGACGGCACCTGGTCGATCGTCATCGCTTCGCTCACCAACGGCTCGAGCCTGCAGGCGCAGTTCGCCGGCGGGACCCCTCCTGTGATCTCGGCGCTCACGCCGCAGCTTTCGCTTGCGGCGGGGGCCACGTTCACCTGGACGGTTCAGGCGCTGGTGCAGAACAACGGCGTTCCCGTGGCGGGGCAATCGGTGACATGGCAAAGTGCGGCGGGCGGCGGCATTGTGGCGCAGGGAACGGCGACGGCGATCACCAATTCGGCGGGCGTGGCCACGCAAGCGCTGATGGTGGGGCCGCTGAGCGAAGGCCAGACGGCGACCATCAACGCGTGCCTGAATGGAACCAGCCAGTGCGTGGTTTTTTCGGCCTACGGCGCGCGGCCTGAGTACGCTGCGCTGGAGGCGATCGCGGGCACGAGCCAGAGCGTTGCCGCTTCAGGAACGCCGAACCAGATTGCGCTGCGCCTGCTCGATATGGACGGCAATCCCATGGCCGGCGGCACGGTTGCGCTCTACCAGGCGCTTTACGCGTGGTCGCCGCCATGCAATGCGCACGAGGTGTGCGGACAGGGCGCGCTGCTGGCCTCGCAAGCCTCGACGGCCACCACCGCTGTCGACGGCACGGTCACCTTCATGCCCGCGTCGCTGCCCGGTGTGGAAACGAATCTGATTGGAGTTGCATCCTCAGGAAGCACGTCTACGGTGAGCGTTGCGATCGAGCAGTATCCGTGAGGCAGGGACCGAGGGACCGAGAAAGCAGTGATGGGGATTAGGGACAAGGGCCAAGGGAGCAAGGGAGTGAGGGAGCGTGCTGGCGGAGTTGGCTTATTGGTTCTGGCGGCGAGCGGCGCGGTCGGCTTCAAGAGAGGTGCGGCCGTCGGGCAGCTTCCAGCGGCGGCAGATGATGATGAACCAGACGAAAAGCGCGGCAAACAGGACCCAGGCGGCGATAAGGACCGGCACGAATGCGGGAGTGTTCATGAAGATCCAGGGAACGCTCACTAGTGTGCCTGCCACGGCAGCGAAGCCGAGCGCGAAGGCAAACTTCGACCAGCTCCAAGTGCCCGCGCGCTTGGACTGCGCGTAGCCCTGGACACCTGTGAAGAGCACCAGGAAAAGACGAATCAACCAACCCATGTTTGTTGCCTCACTTTGCTGCGCTCAGGTCCGTGGCGCTGGTTTGGTGTAAACGAAGTTCGCTCAAGAAGCAACCGCAGATCCTTCGACTGCGTCTCGCTTACGCGGAAGGTCGCTCAGGCGGTGGTGGAGCGCAGCGTTGGATCTTAGTTTTTCGCGGTCCCACCCTTGCAGCAAAAAGCGCTGCAAGGATGGGGCAACGAGGTGAGGTGCGAGCGCGGGGTTCCCCACGTGTGATTTCACCAGGTGGGCCAAAAGCAACCGCGGATCCTTCGACTGCGTCTCGCTTACGCGGAAGGTCGCTCAGGCCGGTGGTGGAGCGCAGCGTTGGATCTTAGTTTTTCGCGGTCCCACCCTTGCAGCAAAAAAGCGCTGCAAGGATGGGGCAACGAGCGTGAAGTGCGAGCGTGGGATTCCCCGACAGCTCGTTTTTGCTGCGGGCTTCAGTCGCTTTGCACCTCACATGGGCTGGCCGTTGCCGTGCACGCGCGTCATCGGTGTCCAGGTACCGCCCAGGACGCCGTTGGGATTCACGTTGGGATCGTTGGTCTGGTAATACTGGCCCACGTCGTTGGTCCAGGTCTGGGAGTAGGCACTGGAGACGTTGACGGTGCCGCCGGGGCCGGCGACGGTTTGCTGGTCGAGCGCGTAGTCGACCCAGTCGGAAGCCGCGGTGGTCTGGGCGTTCATCTCGGCGTTGGCGTTGTTCATGGCGCTCTCGAACTGCGATTCCTGCTGCTGCATGGCCGCGGCGTGGTTGGCGTTCATCATCTGGCTGAACTGCTGGAACTCGGAGTTCAAAGCTTGCGCTTCGGCCTGTTGCACGCGCATGAGCATGGCCATTTGCGCCTGAGCCTGCTGGCGCTGGCGGGCGAGGACAGCCTGCTCCCATTGGGGCGTGGGCACGCCGCCCGGCATGTTGGCGCCGTCGACGACGGAGATGAGCGCGTCGAGCCTGCCTTCGGGCGCGGTGAGCTCGTCGACACGCGCAAAGCACTTGCCGCCGTACATGATGCCGGGATTGTTGTTGAGATAACAGACCACGGCCGTGCGCAGGCGCTCTTCGATCACATACGAGCCGTCGATGGTCTCAATGCGCAGCGCCGCGGTGTCGGCGGTGACGGTCTGGCTCAGATTCCCAGCCGCCCGACTGTAGGTGGCATTGACCTGCTGGGCGAAACTTTGCCACTGCTGCTGGTAGGCGGCGGGTACGGGCATGGTGCCCACCACGTGCACTCCGCCAGGAATGGTGTTGACGTAGTACTGGAGGAACTGCGCGGCGGTCATCTGCTGAGCGACGGGGATGCAGCCGGTTTTATTGACGCCCTTGTAGTTGGGCATCCACAGCCATCCAAACACAGGCTCGAACCGCATCTGCATGAGGCCATCGGGCGAATAGGCGCGAAAGGCCGCGTAGGGCAACGAGGTGCACGCAGGGGTCATGATGATGCCCTGCGCCTGCCATCCGGCGGGGATGGTCTGCACCGTTGCCGGCATGTTGTTGAACGCAGGGTCGGGCACGGTGTAGGTGGTTGTCTGGTTGCTGACAGGGGTCGAATTCACGTACGCAGCGGGGCCGGGCCTTCCGCCGTTGGCCTGCCCGACCGGCTGCGGGCTGCTGACGCTGCCGCCCCCGGGGCCGGCGACACTGGTGCCCGTCGGGCCGCACCCGGTGGTGAAGACCA
>JASHQH010000163.1 GCA_030037635.1 Acidobacteriaceae bacterium | reverse complement strand
GCCTCTCAGTTCTACTTCGGTGGCGCATAGTCGCCCATGTTCCCCTTGACGGATTTTCACCGGCGTTGCGTTGCCGTTATTTAAGCGCCATCACGCCGGCCTCGCGCATGGCCGTGACCGCGGCGTGGGTTTCTGCAGCGGCGATGCGGCGATGCGCGTAGATCTGCGGCTCGCCAAAGCAAATCTGCGCGGAGATTCCATTCATGCCCAGCAGCTTCCACAGGTTGGGAAGAAACTTCTGATCGCCGAACCAGCAAACCTCGCGCTCGTCGATGCCGCCCTGCACCGCGTAGCGGATGGCCGCGGCGGTGATGGGCGCGCCTTCTTCCACTGCGGGATGAATGAGCCGCGAATGAAAAGGGCGCACCTCGGCTCCGTCGGTGCTGGTGGCCTCAGGAAACAGGAGCACCGGAACCGGCAGATCGAGCCGCTCGGCAATCAGCGCGGCGACCGCATTGGCGCTGGCCATGCTGGAGCGGTCGAGGAAAATGGTGCCGCCGGAGCGCGCCGCAGCGCCGAACACCGGCCAGCGGTCGACCTCGGCCTTGGAAACGAAGAAGCAGGGCATGGCGGCGCTGTAAATGGGGATATCGAGATAGGTGAGGTGGTTGGAGACGACCAGGCCGCGCGTTGGCGGCCGGCCTTCGACCTCGATGGCAATGCCGGCGCGGGCCATCACCTGCCGGCACGTGCCGTGGAGCCACAAGGCGCGCTCTTGCATGGTGAGCGGCCCGCGCACACGCCTGAGACCGTAGCGAAGAATGCACAGCAGGATGAGGGAACCCAGCGCCACAGCGCGCCGGATCCGGTAGAAGATCACGAAGTGAGGGGAGCGAGGAAGCGGTGGCGAGCCGCGGCCGAAAGCAGGTGGAGATCGAGCAGGGTGAGGAAATCGATGGTGCGGAATTCGCGATCCCAGGCCGGCGCAGCAGCAATGCGCGCGCCGATGGCCAGATAGGTCTTGAGCAACTTGGGAACCTTCACCGCAGGGTGAGCTTCATCGGGCAACGATCGATCTCTCGCGCAGGACAACGGCTGTGTGCTTGCGTCCTGCTGCTCCACGGGGCACGCATACGCGGCGGTCGGCGTGGTCTCAAACTCCGCGGGAACCCTGAAATTCTGAAGCTGGCGATACAACTGCCAGCCTTGCGCCGGGTCGTTGGAGTTAAGAGAAGAGCAACCGAGCAAATAACGAAGCCCCATGTTGGTAGCATACTGCGCAATTCCCCGCCACAACAACATCAGGACTTCGGGCGTGCGATGGCCGCGGTCGATCGAAGCGCGGCCCAGCTCCAGAATGCCCGGGCGCAGCGGCTCGTAGGGCGCCAGGTGGAACTCCTGCTCAGAGTAGTAGCCGAAATTCTGCGCTGCGGTGTCACCCGACTGCATGCGATACGTTCCCACTACGCGGCAGCTCTGCTTGTCTTCCACCAGCAGATGCTGGCACACGCCATCGAAGCGGTCCACGTCGAGCCCCGTCTCATACGAGCTCTCCAGTCCCTCACCCAGCTCGATATTGAAAACCAGGAAACGCAACCGGCAGGCGGCCGCGCGATCTTCGGCGGTTTCGGCCAGGCGCAGCCGGTAACGGCCCACATCGGCATGAATCCGCGCAGCAGGCGCCGCGGGCGCAAGCGTGGGCGCAAGCGCCTTGGGAGCATAGACAACTTCGGAGCTAAAGCTGAACTGAAGTGGGATTCTGGGCCGTGAGTGCGGAGTCACGGGCCCAGTATCCGGTCAAGGCTGTGAAAGGAAGTTCAATCTGCTGCAAAAACGGTGCAAAAATCCCGGGTGCGGGCGAGGACGCCCGCACGACAGCCGGCAAGGATGCCGGCGCTACAAATGCAAATCCCGTCTACGGGTGGCGCGACGGGTGCGAGCGAGGATGCCGGCGCTACAAATGCAAATCCCATCTACGGGTGGCGCGACGGGTGCGAGCGAGGATGCCGGCGCTACAACATCGGAGGCCGCTCAGCCTCCCGCGATGGACGGAATCACCAGCACTTCGTCGCCTTCCTGGAAGGCATACTTTTCGTTGCCCAGGAAGCGGATGTCCTCTTCGTTCACGTAGAAGTTGATGAAGCGGCGAATCTGCCCGTCGTCGCCGCGCAAATGCTGACGCAGCGCAGGAAAGCGGCTTTCGATGTCGGTGACCAGCTCGGGCAGGTTGCCCGCCGCGCTTGAAATCTCGCGGGTGTTGTTGGTGTGCTTCTGGAATGCGTTGGGCAAAAGAACTCTAACGGCCATCGTCTGCTCCCGCCAGGGCGAACACCTGGCTGCGATCTTCGGTTTCGCTCCTCAACTGCTCGACGAACTGCTCAAAGTCCGCCAGACGCGGGCGAATGGCCTGGCGCTGATCGTACGCGCCGTTGAGCACGTCGGTGGTCTTCAATCCGTTGCCGGTAATGCAGGCCACGGTGAGCTCGTGGGGCCGGATGCGCTGGTGCGCGTAGAGCCGCGCCGTCACCGCCGTGGTTACGCCGCCTGCGGTCTCGGTAAAGATGCCCTCGGTCTCGGCCAATTCCTGGATGGCCGAAACAATCTCCACGTCGGACACATCTTCGGCCCAGCCGCCCGAGCTGCGAATGGCGCGCGAAGCGAACGGCCCGTCGGCCGGATTGCCGATCGCCAGCGATCGCGCGATGGTTGCCGGCCGCTGCGGCTCAATCTGGCCGGTCCCGTTCTTCACCGCTTTCACAATCGGCGAGCAGCCGGTGGCCTGGGCGCCAAAGAAGCGCACCTGCCTTTCTTCAACCAGGCCCAGCATCACCAGCTCTTTGAAGGCCTTGTGAATTTTCGAAATCAGCGCGCCGCCGGCCATGGGAACGACGACGTTGTCGGGCAGGCGCCAGCCCAGTTGCTCGGCGATCTCAAAGCCGACGGTCTTCGATCCCTCGCCGTAGAACGGGCGCAGGTTGACGTTCACAAATCCCCATCGGTAGCGGTCGGCGATCTGGGAGCAGAGCCGGTTCACGTGGTCGTAGTTGCCGTCGACGCGCACCAGCGTAGCGCCGTAGACCTGCGTGTTGAGGATTTTCGCCGGCTCCAGGTCGGCGGGCACCAGGATGAAGGTTTTCAATCCCAGACGCGCGGCCTGTGCGGCTACGGCGTTGGCCAGGTTGCCCGTCGAGGAGCAGCCCACCGTGTCGAAGCCGAAGGCTTGCGCGTTGGCCAGCGCCACGGCCACCACGCGATCTTTGAAGCTGAGCGTGGGCATGCACACGGCGTCGTTTTTGAGATATAGATTGCGCGCGCCGATGTGCGCGCCCAGCCGCGGCGCGGGCACCAGCGGCGTAAACCCGGCGGGGGTTTGCGGCACGTAGGCGTCGCTCACCGGCAGCAGCGCACGATAGCGCCAGATGTTCAGCGGCCCGCGGGCAATGGCCTCGCGGGTAAAGCGGGTGCGCGCGTAGTCGAGATCGAAGACAACCTCGAGCGGGGAAAAACACTCATCGCAAATGGAAAGCGGCTGGATCCCGTAGAATTTTCCGCATTCCTTACAGCGCAATTCGTAAGCAGCCATAACGACCCTCGCATGTGCGCAGGCGGCTGCGACGATGCGGGCACGTGACGGCTCAATCATGAGCGAACTTGAATGGACTCGAAAAGTCTTGCGAGCCGCTTGAACTTTGAACGCTCAAACGACCCCCGAATCTCATGTTCCTCGCCGAAGCGAGCGAGAGTTGACACCATACTCCTGGATTGCCCAGGCAGGTTGTCGTGGCGTCACAGGGCCCGTCCCTCAGCCACTCTGCATGAAATTCAGGCCTGCCCTTTGGGGGCAAACTTGAATGATCTGTTTCTATCACAGCGCGGAGGCGGGGCGCAAGGGGGATTGCAGCCAGCGGAGGCGGGTTGGCAGCGAACGGCAAATCTCGGAAGCAAAATGCAGGTCCCCGGACTGCGTTTGGCTTCTGGCCAAACTTCGCTCAGGATGACCGGTTGTGTTTATTTGGGCAGAACATAGCCATCACAGAAAAATAACGAACGGCTGGAGCCTGGCTGCCCCTTGTTGGCAACCCGCTCCGGCCGTCCGTCGCGGCCATCTCTAAATTTCGACCTATTCGTTCTATATCTAAACCGCACTATGGCACAAGGCCGTTTATTGTATGCAAACGCGCCGTCAAATCTTTGGTTCCCCGGCGTCGATCCTGAGACGGGGAAGACGGCGATTTTGCCCCTCACGCGGCGAAGCTTCTCAGCGCATTCTTCCGCCGCCGTATCCCACGCTGCCGCGCGAGGCCATCATGGGCCCGCGCGCGGTGTAGCTGTAAGCGCGGGCCGTCATGGCGCCGCGCGCCGCGTAGCCGTAGCCGCCGTAGGCATAGGACCGCACGGCAGGCGCTGCCAGGCGAGGCGGCGCGTAGGCCCGGACCGGGGGACCGCCGATGTACCCTCGGCCGTACACGTAGAAGCCGGGACGCACTCCCACCACCATGCCACCGCCGTATGCGTACACGCCGGCGTAGGGCGCCACGTAGACAGGCGCAGGGTAAGGCAGGGGTACAGGGTACGGGACCGGCGCCGCGTAGGCCACGGCTGGAGGCGGGGGAGGTTCTTCAGCCGGCGGAGCAGGCTGCTCCGGCTCGGCATACGCGTTTTCCGGTTCCGTGTCCGGCGCCTGCGCCGGTGGGGGAGGTTCGGGCGCCGACGCAGTCGGACGCTGGTACAAACCATAAGGATCGCGCAGCGGCTCGGGCGTGACGGGAACCTGGATGTCTTCCATCACGCGCAGCGTGAGCGCGGTTTCTGCTTTCAGCGTGGGACGCGGCCCGCGGCGCGGCAGATTGATGAGATCGATGGGCCAGAGAACGGGAATCATCCACAGCACGGTATCGCGAACAGCGTGGCCCTTGCCGAGAATGCGCCCCTGCGCGTCAATCTTGTAGCCGGGAACATTGGCCACCTTGGCATCAATGGGCACCACGGTGTCGCCCACGTAGAGGCGGTCAAAACTCAGCTCCATCCAGCCCTTGCCGACGAAATGGCCGGGGTCTTTGTACTCAGTGAATTCTCCGCCCAGGTAGCTGCTGTAGGGGAGCATGAAATCGCCGCGCTGGTGCTCAACTTTGCACAGCACAGGATCGCCGATAGCGGTGGTTTTCGAATTGATTCTGCCGTCGCCGGTGGTGCACGACACGAGCGCTCCCGCCGGGATGAGACGCATGCCGGCATCCGCAAACAGCGGCGGCGTCAGCAGGAGCGAGAGAACGAGGAGCGAGCTGCATTTCATAGACAAACCCTCCTGAAGCAAACTCCGGGACCAGACCCAAACACATCTCCACACGCCTGCGCGGCCTGCAGAGCCACAACTCCAGCTCGGCAGGATTGCCTTGATCCAGTACTCCGCTCGGGGGGACAACAAGATCGAAATGCAGGCGGCGTGCCTCTTTTATTGCCGCGGCAGGCCAAGCCCGCGCGGCATTCTATTTACCGGCTAGCCGCACACACTCCGATTCACGTGATTTAAGAGCTGTGATTGGCCCAGCCGCCGCCTGCGGCAGGGCGCACAACCCTGAAATCACTGTAAGACCAGCAGCGCTGGAGATGCAGTGACGCGTCTCGGGGGAGACCGTTTTTACGCAAGCCGATTTTTGAGTCAAATTCCCCCGATTAGCTGCATGAACCCTTCAGAGATGCAAAAGTTTTGCGGAATTGCGAAAAAATGTTTGACGAAGGATGACAAATGAGGCGCGGGTGCGTCGTGACATTGTCTTTCGACTGTGGAATCACGTGCTGAACGACCGGGTTGCCGAAACGCTCTGACTGGTGACAGGGGCTGAAGCCTGGACTGAGCCGTTGCCGGAGGCCCGATTTTATGGACCTTTTACGTTCTTCTGTGCAACAATCGGTTTATTCGCACGACGCACCAACGAGCCCCGTTTTTCCAGCGGAGGTTTACCGTGGCGCCACCATTTCCACCCAATTTTGTGCACCGTACCAATCCAGACGGGACCACAGATTCTATTTGCAGCAAATGCTTCCTTACGGTTGCCAACGCTATCCGGGAGGGTGATCTGCATTCAGCCGAGCGGCTGCACAAATGCGATCCATCCAGGTTGGCGAGTCTGAGAAAATCTGTCGAAAGCTCCGATGAGGCTGGAGAATTCACCGAGCGAACGCCGGCGAAGCGGCCGCTGGCTTCTTAGGCATTCTTCGCGATGGCTTTCGAAGCGGCGCGCTAGCGACCCGGTTCGTAGTTCAGATTCGGTCCCAGCCAGCGCTCAATTTCAGCCACGCTCATGTTTTTGCGGGCGGCGTAGTCGGCCACCTGGTCGCGCTCAATCTTGCCCACGTCGAAGTAGCGGCTCTGAGGATGCGCGAAGTACAGCCCGCTCACACTCGATCCCGGCCACATGGCAAAGGATTCGGTGAGCTGAATGCCGGTGCGGGGCTCCACGTCGAGCAAGCTCCAGATGGTTCCCTTCTCAGTGTGATCGGGGAAGGCGGGATAGCCGGGCGCAGGCCGGATGCCGCGATACTTTTCCTGAATCAGTTCCTCGTTGCTCAGATTTTCGGCGCGGCCGTAACCCCACTCCGCGCGTACGCACTTGTGCAGGCACTCGGCAAAAGCCTCGGCGAGCCGATCGGCCAGAGCCTCGGCCATGATGGCGTTGTAATCGTCGTGCGCGGCCTTGAACCTCTCCACCAGCTTCTTCAAGCCAATCCCGCTCGTGACTGCAAAGGCGCCGATGTGGTCGCGCAAGCCGGTTTCTCGGGGCGCGATGAAATCGGAGAGCGAGCGGCAGGTGTCAATTTTGTCTTCGGGTCCTTCGCGATCCGATTGCTGGCGCAGAAAATGGAAGCGGGCGAGGGTTTGCGTGCGGCTCGAGTCCGCGTACAAGTCCACGTCGTCGCCCGCAGCGTTGGCGGCGAAAAACCCGTAGACGGCGCGCGCCGTCAGCAGCTTTTCCGCAATGATGCGATCGAGCAGCGCGTTGGCCTCAGCAAATAGTTGCCGCGCCTGCGCGCCCTGCTTGGCGTCGTCGAAGATTCGCGGGTAGACGCCCTTCAATTCCCAGGTATGAAAGAACGGGCTCCAGTCGATGAAGCCGCGCAGGCGCTCCAGCGGGAACTCGTGCAAAACCCGAGAGCCGGTGAAGGCAGGCTGCGGCACGTCCCCGGGGCGCCACTCAATCGGCGTCCTTCGCTCCCGCGCCGCCTGCAACGCAACCGAAGGCCGGCGCGGCGCGGCATACGAGCGGCGTAGTGCGTCGTATTCAGCGCGATATCTGGCCACAAACTCGGGCTTGCCTTCTTCGCTCAGAAGGCTGGTGGTCACGGGCACGGCGCGGCTGGCGTCGAGCACGTGCACCACGGGCTGCGAGTAATTGGGCGCAATCTTTACTGCCGTGTGAGCGCGGCTGGTGGTCGCGCCGCCGATCAGCAGCGGCAGTTTCAGTTGCTGGCGCTCCATCTCGCGCGCCACGTGCACCATCTCATCGAGCGAAGGAGTGATGAGGCCGCTCAGCCCCACGATGTCGGCGCGCACCTCGCGCGCGCGCTCCAGAATTTTCTCTGCCGGAACCATCACGCCCAGGTCGATCACGTCGTAGTTGTTGCAGGCCAGCACGACGCCCACAATATTTTTGCCGATGTCGTGCACATCGCCTTTCACCGTGGCCAGCACGATTTTTCCCTGCGTGCGCACCTGGGCGCCCTCGGCGGCGAGCGAAGCTTTTTCTGCCTCCATGAACGGGGTAAGATACGCAACTGCCTTTTTCATTACGCGCGCAGACTTGACCACTTGCGGAAGAAACATCTTTCCCGCGCCAAACAAGTCGCCCACCACGCCCATGCCCGCCATCAGCGGCCCTTCAATCACGCTCAGCGGCCGGCCCAGCTTCACGCGCGCTTCTTCTGCGTCGGCCTCGATGTATTGGTCGATTCCCTTCACCAGCGCGTGGCTCAGCCGTTCTTCCACCGTGCCGTTGCGCCACCCCTCGGTCTTTTGCTCAGCTTCCCCGGCGCCGCCCGCGGCTCCCGCGGCCTTCAACGCCTCGCCGCAGGCCACCAGCCGCTCCGTCGCGTCCGGGCGCCGATTGAGAAGCACGTCTTCCACCAGCTCCTTCAGCTCCGGCTCGATCTCCTCGTACACTTCCAGCATGCCGGCATTCACAATGCCCATGTCGAGCCCTGCGGCGATGGCGTGATAGAGAAACGCCGCGTGCATGGCCTCGCGCACCTTATTGTTGCCGCGAAAGCTGAACGAGATGTTCGACACGCCGCCGCTCACCTTGGCGTGGGGAAGATTTTCCTTGATCCATCGCGTGGCGCGGATGAAATCCACCGCGTAGTTGGTGTGCTCCTCCATGCCCGTTCCCACGGTGAGGATGTTGGGGTCGAAGATGATGTCCTGGGGCGCGAAGCAGAGCTCGCACGTGAGGATGCGGTAGGCGCGCTCGCAGACGCGAATCCGGTCTTCGAGGGTTGCCGCCTGGCCTTGCTCGTCGAAGGCCATCACCACCACGGCGGCGCCATATTTCTGGACAGTGCGCGCGTGCTCGCGGAACTTCGCCTCGCCCTCCTTGAGCGAGATGGAGTTCACAATGCCTTTGCCCTGCAGGCACTTCAGTCCCGCTTCAATCACTTCCCACTTCGAGGAGTCGATCATGAAGGGAACTTTCGCCACTTCGGGCTCGCTCTGGAGCAGCTGCAGGTAGCGCGACATCGCGGCTACGCCGTCGATCATGCCCTCGTCCATGCAGATGTCGAGCGCGTTGGCGCCATTCTCCACCTGCTGCCGCGCCACGCTGACGGCTTCTTCGTATTTGCCCTCTTTGATGAGTTTGGCGAACTTCGGCGACCCGGCCACGTTGGTTCGCTCGCCGATGAGAATGAAGACGCCGCGCTGCTGCGTGAAGGGCTGCGAACCCGACAAGCGCAGCGGACGGAATTCTGTGGGCGTGGCCAGGCTCGCGCTCATGCCGTGCTCTCGACGGCGCAGGCTTCTGCGGCCTGAGCAGGCAACGGGCGCGGAGCTACGGCCTGCAAAGCCTGCGCAATGGCCGCGATGTGCTCCGGCGTGTTGCCGCAGCATCCGCCGGCAATGTTGATGAGGCCCTCGCGCGCAAAGCCGCCGAGGTACCGCGCCATATCCGCGGCCGTGAGATCGAAGCCCGTCGCCGACAGCGGGTTGGGCAACCCGGCATTGGGATAGCAGGAGACGGCCACATCGGCCTTCTGAGCCAATTCGCGCAAAAATGGCGCCATCAGGTCCGGCCCCAGCGAGCAATTGAGCCCTACCGAGAGCGGCTTTGCGTGATGCACTGCGTTCAGGAATGCCTCAATAGTCTGCGCGGAGATCATGGTCTCGCCGCCGCGCCCCACGGCCGCCGAAATCATCAACGGAATCTCGTTGCCGTTTTCGTCGAACACCTCGCGAATGGCCACCAGCGCCGCCTTGGCATTCAACGTGTCGAAGATGGTCTCCACCAGCAGCAAATCCGCACCGCCGGCAATCAGCGCCTGCGCCTGCTGCTTGTAGGCGGCCTTCACCTGGTCGAAAGTCACCACGCGAAAGCCCGGATCGTCGGCGTCGGGTGAATTGGAGAGCGAAACGGTGAGCGGGCCCATCGATCCCGCCACAAACCGCTGCCGTCCTGTCGCGCTGCCCACGCGATCGGCCCATTCTCGCGCCAGCCGCGCCGACTGCTCGTTGATCTCCCAGGCCAGCTCGCCGAGAAATCGGTCCTCGATCACTTTTTGATAAAACTCCGGATCCTTGCGCCCGCCGCGCTCGCGCGGATCGTCGACAAAAAACTCGCTTTGCGCAATGCCGGTGGCGCCAAACGTGTTGGTCTCGATGATGTCGGCTCCGGCCTCGAGAAACTGGCGATGAATGTCGCCGATCATCTGGGGCCGCGTGAGCGAGAACAGGTCACCATCGTTCAGCAGGTCCTTTTTGGCGTCCTTAAAACGCTCCCCGCGCATGTCGGTCTCGGTCATGCCGTAGGCGCGGATGGTGGTGCCCATGGCGCCGTCGAGGATGGCGATGCGGCCTTCCATCAGCTTTTCGAGAGGATGCGGTTGTGTCTTAGTCATTGCTTTCTCGGGGCTTGCAGCCGTTCTTTTCAGGATATCTTGAACCTTCGATGCGCCCGAACCGATTCGCGCCGAAGGTATCCTGGCTTGCACTGGGCTGCGGCGGATGGTCGTTGAATGGACCCGGCTACCTACCTATTGGATTCGCGGTGAGCCCGAATGGTTCCTCGCGCAGTTGACTCCCCAACTCCGCTGCTCCCTTGCCTTGCTCCCTGGCAACGCGCCTACGGCCCCAATTAAACTGAGCTTTGCAATGATTCAAACACTTTTTGGGAGCGACGAACCGAAGAAGCCTGCCGAAGCGGGGGAAGAGACGGGCTTTTTCGGGCGCATGCGGCAGGCGGTCTCGCGCACCCGCGAGAGTTTTTCGGCCAAGATTGCCGATCTGGCGGCGATGACGCGAACGGTCGACGAATCTTCGCTCGACGAACTCGAATCGGCGCTGCTGACCAGCGATCTGGGCGTCCAAACCACCACCGCCATTCTCGATGCGCTGCGCGACCGCGCCCGCCACCAGGCGATTGACGGCGGAGCCGAGCTGCGCGAGCTGCTGAAGGAGCAGTTGATCGCAATTCTTTCTGCCCCGCAAGGGGCGGCTGCCGCAGTGCAGGCGCCTCCGCCGAAGATCACATTTCTCGTCGGCGTCAACGGGACCGGCAAAACCACGTCCAGCGGCAAGCTGGCCGCATGGAGCCGCGCGCAAGGGCGATCCGTTCTGCTATGCGCCGCTGACACGTTCCGCGCCGCAGCCATCGAGCAACTGGAAATCTGGGCCGCGCGCTCGGGCGTGGAGATGATCAAGACGAAGCAGGGCGGCGATCCCGCGGCCGTGCTTTACGATGCGATCGCCGCTGCCAAGGCGCGAAGCATCGATGAGCTCTACGTCGACACGGCCGGCCGGCTGCACACCAAATCAGGATTGATGGATGAGTTGGACAAGATGCGGCGAACCGCTGCCCGCCTGGTTCCCGGCGCGCCTCACGAGGTGCTGCTGGTGATGGACGCGACGACAGGACAAAATGGCCTGCAGCAGGCGCGGCAATTCACGCAATCGGCCGGCGTCACGGGCATCCTGCTGACGAAACTGGACGGCACGGCCAAGGGCGGCATTGCCGTGGCCATCGCCCGCGAGCTGAATCTTCCCGTCCGCTACGTTGGCGTTGGCGAGCAGATGAGTGACTTGTTGGAGTTCTCGCCCGTCGAGTTTGTCGATTCGCTGTTGGAGTAGATGGGTGGCATCGGGGATCGAATGAGCATGAGGATATTGGAGTTCGTTTTCGAAGCATTCGGCATCTTCGCGTTCGTGATGACCCCATTCGTCACGATCTGGGGCTGGGTCAGGTGGGCGCGACGCGAGAAGCAGTGGACAATACCCGCCGTTCTGTCGTTGATTGGATTTGCTCTCGCCGCGGGATCGGCCTTACTCGCGGCTGCATTATCATTTTGGGGTCACGCGATCGGCGGATTCCCTTTTTATGATCCGAGGCTCATGCGAATTTACGCGTGGGGATTGCTGCTCTCACTCTCGGCTTTGTTCCTTGCCCTCGGAGGCATCTGGCGCCTCAACTCAATTCGGTGGCACGCTCTGTTCTGTAGCTTCGGAATGCTTGTCTATTGGTTTGCGTTGGCTGGGAGCGAATGACCCGAGGTGCGACTCCCAGTCACCCCGCCAATCGCGCAATTTTGACGCGCCGGCCGCGGCGAGCGTTTGCCAGATCGTAATTTGCCTGTAACCTGATCCACACTTCGGGAGAAGTTCCGAATGCCTCGGAGAGACGCAAGGCCATCTCGGCCGATACGCCGGTTTTGCCGTGGATGATCCGCGACAGGTTAGCTCGTGTGATTTTCAGATGTTCCGCCAGGGCCGAAACGGTCAAACCGAGACCCTCCATGTACTCCTGGATAATCTCGCCCGGGTGTGCGGGGTTGCGCATCATCAGACGTTCCTCCCTAGTGGTAGTCCTGATAGTCCACTAAAACAGCGTCTTCGCCGCCGAAGGTGAAGGTGAGGCGCCAATTGCCGCTGACGCGCACCGACCAATGGCCTTTCAACTTTCCTTTGAGCGGATGCAGATGCCACCCGGGTACGTTCATGTCTCCTGGCCAGGTGCTGGCGTCAAGCAACGTTAATTGCCTGTAGAGCTTCGCCGCGTGCGCCGGTTGGATTCCCGCCTTGCTGTCGGTACGATAGAACTTCTCCAGCCCGGCATGCCGGAAGCTCCTGATCACCTGTATATCGTATCGATACGATATACAAAAATCAAGAAGCTTCGGACCGGATACCGCTTCACGTGTTCTACACTGAACGAACTCTTATGAGGAGCACAGCGCGATGAGACTCGATTTCTCGGCGGAATTTCTTGCGTGGGGGGGCGGGCGCGGCCGTGGGACCGTTCGTGCGGCGCGGGCGCTACCGGTGCTATCCCACCCTTTCCGCAAAAGACGCGGAAAGGATGGGGCAACGGAGGTTCTTCTTCATGCGGTCACTGGCCTAGCTCGGCACGCTGCGGGGTGCCCCCCAGGTCCGGGTTTTCGGACCTGGGATGGCGCGAACGCTCGCAGATCGCGACCGCAGCGCGCCCAATTACCTCGCCACGCTGACTTCAGCAAAGTAGTGTCCCGCGTCCAGGTCCGCAATGAGTCCCGGCTGCACCGGTTTCCATCCCAGCTTCTGGCGCGTTTGCGCGGACGACGCGGGGCCGTCGATGGCAACAAACATCGCCATCCATCCAAAATGCGCAGCCGCATTTTCGGGCGCCACGCTCTTGACGGGCACACCCAAACCACGTCCGATGGCCGCAGCAATCTGCTTGAACGGCACGCCCTCGTCGCCAATCGCGTGATACGCGCGCGCTTCGGAAGCCTTCTCCACTGCCAACCTGTAGAGGCGGGCAGCGTCGAGCCGATGCACCGCGGGCCAGCGATTGAGCCCCTCGCCCACGTACGCCGAAACACCCTTTTCGCGCGCAATAGCGATCAGGCGCGGCACGAAGCCGTGATCGCCTTCGCCGTGAACCGTTGGCGGCAGGCGCACGATGGAAGCCGCTACGCCTTGCGCCGCGGCCGCACGCGCCGCGTCGTCTGA
>JASHQH010000162.1 GCA_030037635.1 Acidobacteriaceae bacterium | reverse complement strand
AAGCGCTCGTCGTTGCGGTCGGGAAACTCGGGTTTGTAATGAGCGCCGCGCGACTCGTCACGCAAAATGGCGCCCAGCGTGATGGTGCGCGACAGTTGCAGCATGTTGTAAAGCTGGCGCGTGAAGGCGAAGCTGGTGTTGGCCCACTGGCTTTTGTCGCTCAAGTCGATGTGCTGGTAGCGGTCGAGCAGCTCCAGGATCTTATCGTCGGTTGCTTTCAGGTCCTTGTTGTGGCGAATGACGGTGGCGTGCTCGGTCATTTCCTTGCCCAGCTCGCGCCACAG
Organism: Acidobacteriaceae bacterium; assembly: GCA_030037635.1. GTDB lineage: Bacteria > Acidobacteriota > Terriglobia > Terriglobales > Acidobacteriaceae > Telmatobacter. The sequence goes on along the minus strand of JASHQH010000162.1, from coordinate 6,531 downwards.
CTTGAAGGGGTTCTCAGAGCCTTCGCTGCGCATCAGGTTTTTGTTGATTTCGGCCTGGCGCAGCACCTCGGCGGCTGAGCCTCCATCGCCTTCGGCGGCGGGCGCGTTTTTGGCATATTGCATTGCCTTGGGACCGGCGACGAATCCGCCGTGGATGCAACTGACCAGCGAGTTGGCGCCCAGGCGATTGGCGCCATGGTACTGGTACTCGCACTCCCCGGCGGCAAAGATGCCGGGAATGTTGGTCATCTGGTTGAAGTCAACCCAGAGCCCGCCCATGGTGTAGTGCATGCCGGGGAAAATCTTCATGGGCTCGACGTGGGGATCGACGCCGACGAACTTCTCGTAGATTTCCAGGATGCCGCCGAGCTTGCGGTCCAGCGTCTCTCGATCGATGTGGGTCAGGTCGAGATAGACCATGGGCTGGCCGTCGAGGCCGAGGCCGAGCTCGAAAACCACTTTGTGAATGGCGCGCGTGGCCACGTCGCGCGGCACCAGGTTGCCGTACTTGGGGTACCACTCCTCGAGGAAGTAAAAGCGTTCTGACTCGGGGATGGACTTCACGGCGCGCTTGTCGCCGGGATTGCGCGGAACCCAGACGCGGCCGCCTTCGCCGCGGGCCGACTCCGACATGAGGCGCAGCTTGTCCTCGCCGGGAATGCACGTGGGATGCACCTGGATGAACTCGCCATTGGCGTAGTACACGCCCTGCTGGAAGATCGCCGACTGCGCGGAGCCGGTGCAGGCGACGGAGTTGGTGCTTTTGCCGAAGATGGCGCCGATGCCGCCGGTCGCCAGGATCAAAGCGTCGCCCGCAAAAGCGCGCAGCGCCATGGAGCGCAGATCAAGCGCGACAATGCCGCGCCCGTTGCCCCTGGAGTCGATGATGGCGGAGAGAAACTCCCAGCCCTCATATTTGCGCACCTTGCCCTCGGCCTCGTAGCGGCGCACCTGCTCGTCGAGCGCGTAGAGGAGCTGCTGGCCGGTGGTAGCGCCCGCGAAGGCGGTGCGGTGGTAGAGCGTGCCGCCGAAGCGGCGGAAGTCGAGCAGTCCTTCGGGCGTGCGATTGAAGGGCACGCCCATGCGGTCGAGCAGATCGATGATGCCCGGCGCGGCCTCGCACATGGCCTTTACCGGCGTTTGGTTGGCCAGGAAGTCACCACCGTAGATGGTGTCGTCGAAATGCTGCGGAATCGAATCGCCTTCGCCCTTCAGGTTTTTCGCGGCGTTGATGCCGCCCTGGGCGCACACCGAGTGCGAGCGCTTGACGGGCACGATGGAAAACAGATCGACTGTGCCGCCTGCCTCGGCGATTTTGATGACCGCGGCGAGACCCGCCAACCCTCCACCGACGACGATGATTCTGGGTGCTGCCATTTCCAGCTCCTAGCTTCCAGCTTCTAGCTTCTAGCCTCGGGCGATCGACTGAAAGCCATTCGATGAGGCAGCGCGCCGGTCGATGCCGGCGCGCCCAAAACCGCCAGCGGCACATTTTTCGGCGCGTTTTGATACCTGGGACCGACGAACGCCCAGATGCTGGCGAGGCCCATGCCGGCCAGCAGCACTCCCAGCGCGATGCAAACATAACCGAAGCGGCGGCGCGCCGTTTCTCCCGGCGTGATGCCCCACTTGGCGGCGAAAAGCCACACGCCGTAGGCGAAGTGCCAGCACACCGCGAGCATGGCGATCACGTAGACGGCGACAATCCATGGATTGGCGAGCTCGTGCTGCACCTTGAAGAATGAGGCGCCGGGGTTTTCCGGCAGGCTGACGCCCATGAAGCGCTGCGTAGCCACGTGATAGCCGATGTAGACCAAGGCGATGAGCCCGGTGTAGCGCTGAGTCAGGTACAGCCAGTTGCCGGCCCACGGGTAGTAAACCACGTTGGCCTTGCCGCGCAGCCAGATGTAGACCCCGTAGATGCCGTGATAGAGAAGGGGCAGAAAGATAAACACCCACTCCAGCACCCGCACGAGCGGCAAAGAGTTGAGGAACTTCACCTGCTGGCCGTAGGCGACCGGGCCTTTGAGCGCTTCGAAGTTTGAGAGCAGGTGCTCCAGCAGAAATGCGCCGATGGGAACGATGCCCAGCAGCGAATGCAGCTTGTGCCAGATAAAGCTTGTGCCCTGCCCTGCGCGTAAAGGCTCAACGCCGTGGCGGACAGTATGCGGAGCGGGCGGCGCGGGGGAAGTTTGGACAGTCGCCATGAGAACTGCAACTCCTGGTTCGGTTGCCGGCTGATGTGGTCTTAGATTGAGGGACGGAATCTCAACGCTTTGTTCCAGATGCATTATTCGAGGCCGGAGCGGCGCGCGTCAAGGTGCTCCGCACTTTCAGGTTTTGGATGAGAGCAGTGCAGCGTCAGGCAGAAAGCTTCGGCAGCAGCGCCGCCAGCGCCCGGCCGCGATGGCTCAGGGTGAGCTTGGTTGCAAGATCGATCTCGGCCATGGTCTTGCCCAGCTCGGGCAGATAAAACAGCGGATCGTAGCCGAAGCCGCCCATACCGCGCGGCGCGTCGAGAATCTTCCCGTCCACCGAGCCGTCGGCAATCTGGAAGATCTGGCCATCGCGCGCGGCCACCAGGGTGCAGTGATAGCGCGCCGTGCGCAGGGTGTCGGGAATGCCCTCGAGCTTTTGCAAAAGCAGCATGTTGTTCCACACATCGGTGTTGTCGTTGGCGTCGGGCGAATCGATCAGACCGGAGTCGGCTGCGTAACGCGCCGAGCGCACGCCGGGCGCGCCGCCCAGCGCGTCCACTTCGAGCCCGGAGTCGTCGGCCACCACCAGCTCGCCTGGCGCAAAACGCGAATAGTAGACAGCCTTGGCGGCGGCGTTGGCCAAAAAGGTGTCGCCGTCTTCATCCGGCGCGGCGATGCCCTCGATACCAGGTAGCGGCTCGATGCTCACCGAATACGCCTGGGCGGCAGTGCGGAAGTCGCGCAACTTGCCGGCGCTGGTGGTGGCAGCGTAGAGGCGGACCATGCTGAGAGTTTAGCGGGAGCGCCGGCGAGCCTCGAAAAACGCAACGCGGCGGGTTGCCCCATCCTAACGGCGCTTTTGTTTTTTGCCGTTAGGGTGGGATCGCGCGCTGTACAAACCGCGCACCCGACCGATAGGCTTTGTATTTGCCTTTCAGCCATTGGCTGGCTTGACTGGGAGTGAGAATGCCGACTGCAATTCTTGCGGGCATCGGGTGGCACATGGTGGGAGCGGCGTGCGCCGCCTCGTTTTATGCGCCCATTGGCAAGGTGAAGAAGTGGTCGTGGGAGACCACCTGGGCCGTGGCGGGGTTCTTCTCCTGGATTCTGCTGCCCATCTCGATCAGCTACATTCTGCTGCCGAATTTTCGCGCCTTTTATGCGGCGCAGCCGGCCGGGCTTTTGTGGACCGTGGCGTTGTTTGGAGCCATGTGGGGCGTGGGCAATGTGAGCTACGGCCTGACCATGCGGCACCTGGGCATGTCGCTGGGAATCGGCGTGGCCATCGGCGTCACGCTGGTGGTGGGCACTCTGGAGCCGCTGGCGGTGCATGGGCAGCTCCTTACGCTGTTCACCAGCCGCAGCGGTTTGTGGAGCGTAGCAGGCATTGTCGTGGCGCTCGCCGGCGTGGCCATTGTGTCGTATGCCGGCCACCAGAAGGAGCAGCAACTGGGCGCCGAGGTGAAGGAATTCAACGTCACGCTCGGCCTGGCGCTGGCGGTGATGTGCGGCATCTTCTCGTCCGGCTTTGCGTTCGGGCTCGACAAAGCCACTCCGCTGCGCGACGCGGCCTTGCAACTGGGAATCAATCCGCTCTACGCGCGGCTGCCCAGTTACGTGCTCATCATGGGCGGCGGCGCGGTCATCAACATGGCCTACTGCTTTGTGCGCCTGGCCTTCAAAAAGGACATTTCGCTGCGCGCCGATCTCCGCCAGCCGGGCGCGACCATTTTAAAGAACGGCGCCATGGCCGCGGCGGGCGGAATCATGTGGTACTTCCAGTTCTTCTTCTACGCGCGGGGCGAAGCCTACATTCCGCACAGCGTCTACTACGTGAACTGGATGCTGCATATGAGCGGCTACGTGCTGTGCGGGGGGCTCGTTGGGCTGGCGCTGGGCGAGTGGGCCGACGTGGGCAGCCGTCCCATCCGCTTGCTATGGGGCGGAATCCTGGTGATTATTGCCGCCGCCAACCTGGTCGGCCTCGGCATGGCCTCGTAAAAACAGGGAGCGAGCCACCGTGGGCCCGATGGCTAGCCCTCACCCGCTGAAAGCATTAGCAACTGGACGCGTCCTCATAAAGGAGATCTTGAACCTGGGTGCCCCGTCCTAGCTTTGCTAGGGCGGGGTAGGACTTTGTTCTCGCCGACGCACCGTCCACTCCGACTCCACTTCAACGGCTCCCTCGACCCCGGTCGCATAGTGCCGAAAACTGCTCCAGTGGCAATCTTCCGGTTTGCTTACGAGTCCGCGCGTTACGGGATTGCGGTGCATATACTTCACCTTCTCGGTCTCCTTTTTTCCGGTCCAGACGTTGAAGTCGTAATAGCGCGCCTCCCAGAAGGGTTGGGAAGTGCGCAAGGCGAGTGTGCGCGACACCGACTGCTTGAGCGCCTGCATCGCCGTGGCCAACGCTCCGACTTCCGGTTCGCTCACGAGCAGGTGCACATGCTCTGGCATCACGACGTAGCCCCTCAGGCAAAAGCTGTAACGCTGCCGGGTGCGCTCCAAGGCCTGCTCGAAGACCGCGCGTGCTGAGGGATTGCCGAGCTTGGACTGACGGCGATAACAACTGAACGTAATAAAGTGCAGATCGCGAGTCTGCTGGTATCGCCGGAGGTGCGAGGGCATGGGAAGAATCTTCGTGAGTATCAGGCGCGGTGTCTGTGACGGACCCCACTCCCGTCCCCCACCCTAGCGGAGCTAGGATGGGGGACCCCGGCGCCGGGAACCCCGGCGGGAGCGAGGGAGCGTTCAGTGGGTCAGCGGCCGGGGTTTGGTGGTGAGAGGAGTCTCGCCCTCACCCTAGCGGAGCTAGGATGGGGCACCCCGCCTTGCTCCCTTGCTCCCTGGCTCCCTTGTTCCCTGCTTTTAAGGCAGCGGCAGTTCGTGATCGAGGCCGGCAGCGATGAGGCCGGCGCGGAGGCGGTCGACCGTCGTGAACACCAGTCCCTGCATGCCCAGTGCGACGGCAGCTTCAATGTTGGCGGGGCGGTCGTCGAGGAAGAGCGCTTCTTCGGGCCGCGTGCCGAGTTTTTCCAGAGCATAGCGATAGATGCCGGGCTCGGGCTTGATGATGCCGAGTTGACAGCTCCAAACCAGCACATCGAAGCGCGAGAGCCAGGTGAATTCGCGCTCAACCGCCGCGAGCACGTCGTCGCCCATGTTCGAGAGGATGGCGGTGAGCAGGCCGCGCTGCATGACGGCGAGCTGCCAGGCGATCATCGCTGGATTCTGGCTGATCCACATGCGGACGTCCCAGTGCATCAGCTCGTCGATTTGTGACCGGCTCAACTGGATTCCGGCGTCGAGAGCGAATTTGCGCCAGAACTGCTCGGCGGTGAGGATGCCGCGATCGAGATCGGGGCGGATGGCCCAATAAACTTCGTCGAGGCGCGATGCAGCCAGGCCCGTGATGCGCGCCAGCGCCGCGTGGGCGCCGGGATCGGGCGGGCCGGTCAACACCATGCCATAGTCGAAGATCACCGCGCGCAGAGCCAAGCTTTCTCGCCTCGGCGCCCGTGTATGGTTGGAAAGGGCGCTTGATTTATTGTGCACGATGGCGTTCGTGCTGAGTTGCATGACTCGGCACAATCAAGGGTGCCCCATCCAAGCTCGGCTTGGGTGGGGTAGCACGGACCTCGGTTCACCTCAAAGGAGCCGGGCTGAGGTCCGCCTTATTCGATGACGCCTATGCGGTTTTCAGAACGGACGAACTGGAACACGGAAGAGAGCGAGCTGGCGCGGGCGCACCGGCTGCGCCGGCAGGCGGGTTTGCCCATTGCCGATCTGACGGCTTCGAATCCCACGCGCTGCGGGTTTACCTATCCCGCTGCGCTGCTTGAGGCGCTGGCCGACAAGCGCGCGCTCGATTACGATCCGCAACCGCGCGGGTTGCGCGAGGCGCGTGAGGCTGTTTGCGCCTACTATGCGGACCACGGCGTAAGGCTCGATGCCGGGCAGATTGTCCTCACTACGAGCACCAGCGAGGCCTATAGCTTCCTGTTCCGGTTGCTGTGCGATCCGGGCGAAGAGGTTCTGATTCTTCAGCCCGGCTATCCGCTGTTTGATTTTCTCGCCGATCTCGACGATGTGCGGCTGCGGCCCGCGCCGCTCGTCTATGCCGGCGGCTGGCAGATCGATGCGGAGGGGATTCGCCGCGCGGTGACGGAGCGGACGCGCGCCATTGTGGTGGTGCACCCGAATAATCCGACGGGGCACTTCACCAAGCCCTGGGAGGCGGAGGAGCTGGCTGGGATTTGCCGCGAAAACGGACTCGCACTCGTCGTTGATGAAGTTTTCCTGGATTATGCAAATACAGGGAACAGGCAAC
>JASHQH010000019.1 GCA_030037635.1 Acidobacteriaceae bacterium | reverse complement strand
GCGTGGCCCTCCGGCGTAAGCTCCTTGTCCAGAACGATCTGCGCAATGCCCGAGCGGTCCCTGAGGTCGAGGAAGATCAGGTTCCCATGGTCGCGGCGCCGGTTCACCCATCCCATCAGAACCACCTGCTGGCCGGCATTCACCGCGCGCAGCTCGCCGCACATGTTGGTGCGTTCCAGATTGCCTAAAAAGTCGAGCACTCCCCGTATCCTTCTACTCGCCTGCGGCCGTGGCAAGAAACGCGGCCAGCTCCGCGCGAGGAACCTTTGTCTGCGTGCCTCTAGTGAAGTCCTTCACTGTCAGGATACCGGATTGAAGCTCGTCTTCGCCCAGGATGACAATGCGGCGCGCGATCTTGTCGGCAGCTTCAAACGACTTCTTCAGCCGAAAACTGCCGTCTCCAAGCTCCACGTTGAACCCGGCCCGCCGCAACTCCCGCGCCAGCGTGAGTGCAGCGGCATTGAGGTTTTCGCCAAGAGGCGCAATGTAAGCGTCCAGCGCCACCTGCGGTGGGGCTGACTCTTGGTTGAGATCTCCGGCCTGAAGCGTCAGCACCAGCCGGTCGAGGCCCATCGCGAAGCCGATGCCCGGCGCCCTGGGTCCGCCGAGGGCTTCGCTCAGCCCGTCGTAGCGCCCGCCGCCGAGTAGCGCATTCTGGGCGCCCAGGCCTCCGTGCGTGAATTCGAAGGTCGTCCGTGTGTAGTAATCGAGGCCGCGCACCAGCCGGTGGTTCAGTATGTACGGCACGCCGGCCGAATCGAGCGCGGCGACGACGGCCGCAAAGTGTTCCTTTGCCTCTGCGCCGAGTGAATCGCCGATTTTGGGCAGGGATTCGATGAGGGGCTGGTCCTCGGGCACCTTACAGTCGAGCACGCGCAGGGGATTGGTGACGGCGCGGCGCTGGCAGTCCACGCACATTTTCGGAGCGACGGAGACGAGTGCCGTGCGCAGGACCTCGTTATAACGGGCGCGGTCGGCCGAAGAACCCACGGAGTTCAGTTCCAGAGTCCAGCCCTTGATGCCGAGCTCGTCGAGCAGAGTGGCCAGCATCTCGAGAACCTCGGCGTCGCGCAGGGGACTCTCACTGCCTGACGAGGGAGGGCCGATGGCCTCGGCGCCGATCTGCCAGAACTGCCGGTAGCGGCCCTTCTGCGGACGCTCGCGGCGGAACTGCGGCCCGATGTAGTAGAGCTTCTGCAACTGGCCGCTCTCGCCCAGCTTGTGTTCGATGTAAGCGCGGACGACGCCGGCGGTGTTCTCGGGGCGCAGGGTGAGGGACTGCGCCTTTTCAGACTGCGCGCGGGCTCGATCCTCCCATGTGTACATCTCCTTGGAGACGATGTCGGTTTCCTCGCCTACGCTACGGGCAAACAGGGCCGTGTCTTCGAAGATGGGGGTGCGAATCTCGCCGAAGTTGTAGCGGGCAAAGACCCGGCGCGCCGTTGCCTCAATGCGGTTCCAAAGCTCCGTTTCCGGAGGCAACAGGTCGCGCGTCCCGCGCACAGCTTTCAGCGTGGCCATAACTCGTCCAGTTTAAATGCGCGGCGCGCGAACGGCTTCGGGCGCCGCGGGCGGACGACGGGACGGCCTTGATTTGCCGTCCAGAGCAAACCGGCCATTGCCAGATCAGGACCGTCCCAGAATCGAAGATTTCTCGCCTGGAACAGAGTCTTTTTGTGATTTGGATCACGGTTGCCAGGGGCACTGCGAAGCTAGCCTCGACAATGAGGGCCCGCAATCAAATTGCCCCACTTGAGGAGCATTCTTTCCATGGCTTATGTCGTGACCGATGCCTGCATCAAGGATTTTGTGTGCGTCGCGGAGTGCGCGACCGCCGCCATCGCGCCTGTCGAAGGCGACGCTGCCGCTGCCACCGTTGCGCAGGTCTACATCAACCCCGACGAGTGCATCGACTGCGGAAACTGCGCCGCGATCTGCGCGCAGAGCGCCATCTTTCCGCAGGACGAGCTGCCGGCGGACAAGGCGGAGTTCGCCGAAAAGAACCGGGCCTATTTTAACTAGCCGGTCTGTGCTTCACTAAAAAACGAAAGCCCTTCATTCGCGCCTTGCCTGCCTACTTCGGATTCGGCGCAGCCGTTTGTGCCGGTTCGCCTGCGGCGGCCGCACCCTGGGCGGACGGCGCCGCCGGAGCCGCTTGCGGAGCGGGGGACGCGGGCTGTGGCGGCGGGGTTGCGCCGGTTCCGGGTGAGGACGGAGAAGTAGCCGCTGGCGGCGAAGTCGAAGCCGCAGGCGTGACATTGGTTGCGGCTGCCCCGGGCAGCGCTTTTGATTCAGCAACGGAAATCGTCGTGATCGGCAGCGTGAGCGTCTGTACCGTGACGGGGTCGTCGCGCAGTTTGAGATAGAGCACGCCGTTCGAGGGATGAGGAACAACGACTTGCGTGCCCGTGAACTCCGGCGCAACGTCGGTGGGATTGTCGAAGTCCGGCGTGGCGGCGATCGCCGCAGCCAGAAAGAGATTGGCTCCGCTCAGGATGCATGGCTTGGATGCGGAGCGGGGGCAGCGCAGCTCCTTGAAGCCGGGGATCCGGACGAATGTGCCCAAAGGAACCCAATCGCCGGCCGCGCCATCGGCGGCGATGGGGCGAACGCGCACCGGGCCAAATGCCGAGGAACCGAATCGGGTGAGAGGATCGACGCTGGCCATCGCGGTGTCGGCATTTTCGAGCATCAGGCTACCGTCCCTGACGCTCAAAACGGCGTGAAAACTGGAGTCGGCCGCGGCCAGCTCCACCTTTTCATCGCGAGGAAAACTGGTGGGCACGCTGGACTTGAGAAAGAAGACCAGGCGATCCTCAATGGGCAAATCGTTGGGGCTGCCAAACTGCACCGGCAACGGGGCGGCAGAACTGTCGTCCTGGACGCCCTTGCTCAGAAGAGCTACTTCAGGGCGCGGCGGGCTGACGCTTACGGGCGAGCTGAGCACGCGGCCGTCCTTGAGCTGGACATGAGCCACGTATTGTTTGGCGGGGTCGAGGCTGGACGTGGCGTCGGGCGTACTCATCAGCAACTCATCGAGGCTGTCGACATGGTTCAGCGTGGAAGGGGTGAAGCTGATGCTGCCCACCTCGGCCTTGGCCACCTCGTCGAGCCGTGTGCCCTTGAGAAGCGCGGTCCGGTCGCCGCAGTTGAGTGTCAAGCTATCGAGCGAAGCAGCCGCTGCGTATGCCACCATCGACAGGCTGTCGGGTGCGGTGAGACCGAGTTGGTAGATGGTGAGTTTGACCGGCCCCGGCCCTGCGTCTTTCAGCGGCATATTCACCTCGAAAGCGCCGGCTTTGAGCGCCTTCCAGGTAACCGGGACGGGGTGATCTGCGCCAAATTGAGCCTCAAGCTTGTCGACACAGACCGCGCTCTGTCCATCGACGTGGAGGGTATCGTCGCGACCCACAACCAATGCGGATTCGTCGCCTGGGGCGAGCGCCCACTTGCCGGGTTGCGCCACGACAAGCCTGAATTGCGGGCCCTCCCAATCGTCAAAACCCCACTTGCCTCGCACTTGAGCAGTCAAGTCGCCACCGGGAAGCGGAGGCAAGGGCTGCGTGGTTACGAGCCCGCCTCGCGCCGCGTCAGCGGTAACGGGCACATCAAGGGCAGTTTTCTTCGCCTCGCCGCCCTCAATATGCAAGGACAGGTCATGCGCTAATCCGGTGGCGAACATCAGCGGCGCGCCTTCGGCCGGGAGCACAAGCCCTGGTTTCAATGCGCAAAAGCTTTGCGCCGGATCGACGGCATAGAGGGGTTCCGGCCTTGCCGGGCCGATGGGCGGCAACGCCACCACGACCACCGATTTCGGATTGACGAACGATGGGGGCATGTTGAGCCGCAGGTTGAGGGCGTCCTCTTTGGGCAGCGCCAGTGCCGGGATGTATTGGAAATGCGCGGTGTGCAGCGAGGAGAGGATTTTAGCCGTGTCGACAATGGCGCCGACATACGGGCTGTAAGCTCCGCCGCCGGCCATAGCCGTGGAGCTGAGCTGGTTCATCAAGTCCAGTGTGGACCCGCTCGCCAATTGGTCCACCAGGGACTGCGCGTTGGCATCGTCCAGCACCATGCCCTCAGAGTTCTGGGAGAGGCAGGGAGCCTGCTCGTCAGGCGGCTTGGCGAAGCAGCTTTCGTTAATTTTGATGCCCAGGCTGCGCGCAGCCATTTCGGTGCGAATTTTCAGCGCCGCAGGATCGAACTGCGAGGTCACCTTCACGTCATCCAGGTAGTCGTCGAGGCGCATCCGCTCCCAACTGGCGGCCTGCAGATCCTGTGCCGCACGCACGAATAAGCCGGGCCGGCCGCGGACCGAGCTGCGCAGGGTGTTAAAGTCGCCACCGGTTTCGGGAGCGAGGAAGAGTAACGCCTGCTGGGCTTCTCTGGGAACGGTGACAAAAACACCCTCGTCGCGAACGTCGCGTGTCCAGGTTTCGACGCGGGTGAACCACTCCGGCGGCGGCGGATTGGTGGATCCGCGCAGAAAGGCGATGACCAGGACGAAATGCGCGCCCTGGCTTTCGGGCAGGTCGGGATGAATCCAGAGCCGGTCGCCTGGCCACAGGTTAGGAGTTTCGGAGACGGGCAGCGTGACCTCACCGCGCTTGACGTGCACGTCCACTTTCGGTCCAGAGAGGTCGAATGGCGGGCCGTCGGCGTGCAGGAAAGGACAAGACAGGCAACAAGCCAGTATCAGCTGCAAACAGCGACGCATATATCCTATTTTACGGATTTTCGGCTCGCAGGCGAGCACGGCCGGGGTATGCTGTGGGAATCTACAGGCCGCAACGGAAAGAATCTGGGCGATTTGGTGCAGAAAAAGCTTGATTTTGCGCTAGAATCTCTATCACATAGCCAGCGAACTTAATGTGTATTTGGGGCCTTGATCGCTGGTTAATTTCCTGGTTCGTTCGTTTACCGTAGCTTTGAGAATACCTATGGGCTACTTCCGCTGATGGGCAGATCCCATTTTTGCGTTGTAGCAGTCGGTCGGCAATACATTCATTTCGCTTTGTTCGTTCGGCGGAAACGGTTGAATTAGACCGGTCCTTTTCATTTTCTGGGGAACTTTGGGGAAAGATTTTTAGAAATAAATCTGCCGCCTGAAGCGAGCGGGGCAGGTCCGAGCCGGGGTCGATCGACCGGCCGGTGATCCGTCTGGCTCCGGATCCTCGGGCGGCAGTGCAGGGAGAGAAACATGAAAGCGACAAAAAGCTCGCATAGCAGCGTCGAAAACGGGAATCTTAGCATTCCAGCGGCCGAAGAAATTATCGAAGAAGCTTTAAACGAACTAGCTTATTCGCAGGACCCGGGCTTGGCGCGAGCGTTGCGCTTCCTGGCGCCTCCTGGGTATCAAGCCATCGTGGAGTTGTGCAGTGAGAACGGCCGCAGCAAGCGGCGTGACGCTTCGGCAGACACCTGGTCGCCCGAGGATGACGAGGTGCGCATCTATTTTGAGCGCATCGATGGCGACGAGCCGGCTCCACGGGCAATCCGCGCGCTACGCACGGCGCCTTCTCGCGTGGTGGATGAGGAAGACGAAGAAGCCGAGGGCGTGCTTCCGGCCGACATGGATGCACGCGTGAAAGAGTTGTGTACAGCGCTGGCCGAAGCCGAGCGCGGGGGCCATGCTTTCATCGCCCTCAAGTGGTTCCGCGATTCCTTCCTGCCCCGCAAGGCCTTCCGCTGGAACCAGCATCCTGAAACGCGCCAGGCGGTGCTGGCCGAGGCCATCCAGCGCGGCGTGGTGCTGACCAGCAAAATCGCCAACCCCAAGACCCCGGCGTATCCTACCACCACCATCCGCCTCAACCGTGCCGAAGCGGGTATTGCCGAAGACACACAGCGCTTCCATCCTGTCGAAGTGCAGGGCGAGCCGGTGGGGGTGGCGATCGATGAGGAGCGGGGTACCTCGTGAGCTTCTATTTCCTTGAAGCCACGGCTTTCGCCAAGCTGTTCGTCCGCGACGCCGGCACCGATGCCCTCATCCGGCTGATGGAAAACGTCGAGGACAACCGCAAGCTCATCTCGGCGGCGACGCCGCTTGAGGTCTACGCGGCCATCCGCCGCCGCGAGCGCGCGGGCCACATCGCGCCTGAAGCGGCATCCGCCGCACTGGACCTGCTGCGCATCGAATCTGCGCGCATGGTGCAGCAGCCGCTGAATCCGGGAGTGCTTGAAGCGGCGCGCCAGCTGCTTGACCGGACTGCGCTGCGCTGGCCCGACGCCCTGCAACTGGGCGCCGCATTGGCGGCGCGCGATATGTTCCCCGGCACGCCCATCCAATTTATTTCATCCCATGGCCCCTTGCTTGAGGCGGCAAGAAGCGAAGGACTTGAAACCGTCGATCCCGCAGCCTTGCCCGTGCCTGCGGCGGAAACTGCAGAGGCGTCAAACGCAGCACCCGGTCTGGAGTAGCCAGCAGCCGGTAGCTGCGGACCTGGGAAACCTTAGCGTTGTTCCGAGGCCTCTGCGACTCTGGCGATGTCCGGCTCTATCTTCTTTCCCTGCTCCAGGTGGCCGCCATGGCGCCTATCGGACCGCAACAACAAAAATGCAAAGACAAGCCCGGCCACGCCCAGGCACGCGAACATGATTTGCGTCGCGGTGTAGGTTCCGGTGACGTCGCGCAACTTGCCGTTCAGGAGCGGGAACAGGCCGAGGCCCATGTTTTGGATCGCCGTCATGAGACCGAAGGCCGTGCCCACGCGCTTCTCCTCCACCACCAGCGGAACCGATGGCCACATGGCTGCGGGAACCAGGACGAAGGCTGCGCCCAGCACGATCATGCTGGGAATTGGATTCCAGTGGGTGATGCCCATGATGAGGTGGGCGGGAATCATCATGAGAGAGCCCACGACCATGAGCGAGGCCCGCTTGCCGATGCGATCAACCAGGTCGCCGGCAAAGGGCGCGAAGATCATGGACGCGAAGATGATGATGCTGGTGATTCCCGGCGCGGTTGAGAACATGTGCAGGAAGTTGTCAAAGATCTGGGCCAGAAAACCGCCTGTGACCGCGCTTACCAGCGGGATGCCCCACTTGTCGTGGAACATGTCGGTCGCCAGCGCCGTGAAGGGGAAAATGGCGCTATAAAACGTGACGCAGAGCAGGACCACGTACCAGTACGAAGAGTTGAACTTTCCAATATCGGAAAAGACGATTTTGTCGCTGCCCCCCGGCTTGGGGAGCGCGAGCACCTTTTCGCCATGCAGATCCATGGCGTTGTATACCAGGTTGCAGAGCAATGAGAAGAGGCAGAAGCCCGCCGCCGCCCAAAGGGCTATGCGGTAACTGCCGAAGTACTCGGAGATGAGCTCTTCAGTATTGAAGCTGAAGAGCGTACCGATGCGGCTGACGGTAAGAGCGATGCCGAAGGCAAGCGCCATTTCCTTGCCTTTGAACCAGCGGCTGATGATGGCACTCTGCACCGCGATAAGGGTTTCGGAGCCTGCGCCGAAGATCAACCGCCCGGCGAATAGCTGCCACTTGGCATGCGCGAGCGCCACGACGGTGGCTCCCACAAAGATGAGGGCGCTGAATAGCAGGCTGGAGCGACGGGGACCCAATTTGTCGTAAAGCATGCCGCCGAAGAAGACGATGAAGACGGCGGCGACGGAGTAGGCCGTGTAGAGGTTCCCGATCGTGCTGCGGTCGAGATGGAGAGCCTCAATCAGTGTGGGCGCCAACGCCCCAATGCTGTCGTAGGCGAAATAAGTGCCCAGCACCAGCAGGCTGATGAACAGCAAAATGGTGAAACGATAAGGACGCCGCGATGGATGGAAAAATCCCGCAGTTTCTGAAGCTGCGGTCTCAGAGGCGGATGGGTGGCGCGCGGGATCAGACATGGAGGCGAGACTCCCCGAAGCTTACGGCAAACCAGAGTTGGTGCGTCCTGTTGAATTTCGTCAAAGGTCGCTGCTCCCTGCTGCTCCCACCCCAACGAGGAAAATCTGTCGTTGGGGACCCCGGTGCTCCCACCCCAACGAGGAAAAGCTGTCGTTGGGGACCCCGGTGGTCGCAGCGACTTTAAGGTTTCGGTTTCGGGCTACAGCAACTCTGGTTTTGCAATCGCGGAGCCTCGAAGTGGACGCACCGTGAGGGCGGCGAGAGGCCCGCAACCTTGAAGATAGCAGACAGGAGCTGCGCCGCGGCGCACGGGCCCGGCAGGGCGGCGGGCTCTGAGGCTATTGGCCACGGCGGAAGCGGTTGGCCTGCTCGAATTCGTCG
>JASHQH010000002.1 GCA_030037635.1 Acidobacteriaceae bacterium | reverse complement strand
CAGGTTTTCGTTCGCTAATTTGGATGGCGAGAATCTATTTCCACTACGGCGCCGGGAAGACGCGGATCAGAGGCAGGAGGCTGGAGTAGTCGTCGGTCCATAGGCGCAGCCCCGGCCGGAAGACGGGCTGCCGGCCTGCCGACGCCACTTCAGGCTGGTGAAAGAAGGCCGCGTTGTCAGTGAGAAGGACCCAATAGGCTGTGTACTCGCCGCGGTCTTCGTTGGCCGCGCTCGAGAAGCGCATGGCGTTCATGTGGGCCGACTGCGCCAGCAGGGCGATGGCCGGCTCGAGCTCGACATGCTGGTTTGAGATATGAAAGGCGATGATGCCGCCCGGCGCGAGATGTCTGCGATAAAGCGCAAGGGCCTGCACCGTGAGTAGATGGAGAGGGATGGCGTCGCCGGAGAATGCATCGACGGCTAGAACATCAAATTGTTGAGAGCTTTCGCGCGCGAGCGATATGCGCGCGTCGCCCTCGACGATCGTCACCTGGGCCTGTGATTCGCGGACATACGTGAACACGTTGCGTGCGATGGGGATGACGGCCGGATTAATCTCGTAAAAGCGGATGCGGTCGCCGGGGCGGCCGTAAGCAGCCAGCGTTCCAGCCCCCAGCCCGATGACGCCAATGCTGCGCGGACGGTTCTGGCAACAGAAGCGCAGCGCCAGGCCTACGCCGGAGTCCTGGGCGTAATAGGTGGTTGGCATTTTGCGCTGCGCATCGGTTCCGAAGATCTGCGTGCCGTGCTCGATGGAACCGTTGGTCAGCGTGCGCAAGACCGCCCCGGGAAATCCGAAGCTTTGCTTCACGCGCAGCGCCGCGTAGAAGTTGCGTACTGCAAGCAGGGTTTCGCGCTGGTAGGCAATGTGAATCCAGATGCAGAGCACCAGCAGCATGATGCCGGCAGCCGACCAGAGCAGCCGCTGCGGCCAGCCGGTGCACCACGTGGCGGCCAGGGCCAGCAGCGCGGTGACGAAGAACGTCACGGCCAGGTCGTAGTTGAAGTCGAAGACCATGGGCGCCACGATTCCCACCAGCAGCGATCCCAGCGCGCCGCCCCCGGCAAAGTAAAGATAAAAGACCGTGGATTCGGAGTCGCGCTGCGGCCGCAGTGCATAGGCTTCGACATGGCAGAAGAGGCAGGCAACAAGAAGTTCGAACAGGAAAAACGAAATGCCGATGGCGATGGGCACCGAGTGGTCAATCTGCGACAGCATATAAGCCAGGGCGGCCAGCATCACAACCAGGAATCGCGCCAAAATGCCGCGCGGCAAGAAGCGCGGAAACTGGAAGGCGAGAACGATCGAGACCAGATAGACGCCGAGAGGGAGAATCCACAGCAGCGGAATGGGCGCGATGTTGGCTGTGATGTAGCTGGTGACCGCGCAGAGCTGCATCGATGCGCCCATGGGCAGCAGGAGCCATAGAAGCTTGCGCGCGAGCGGCGTTGCGGGCGCGTCCGGTTGCCGCTCTATTTCAAGCGATGCAGAATTTTCCGCTGGGCGCCGGGCGCGCAAAGTCAGGATCGCGGCGAGGATCGCAAAGACAGCGAAGCCGCAGCACCACGCCGCGCGCTGCCAGTGCAGCGTGAAGTTGGGTTCAATCCACGCGGGATAAGCAGCCAGGGCCAGCAGCGATCCCAGGTTGGAGAGTGCAAACAGCCGGTACGGGATGCCTTGGTGCTCAACCTGCGACCACCAGGTCTGCAGCAGCGGGCTGGTGGAGCCGAGCATGAGAAAGGGCAGGCCAATCCAGATGCCGAGAGCGATGAAGATGGTTGTGATGGGATGCGCAGCGCCGTTGCTGAGATCGATGTGGCCCTTGACCCAGAACACGCCGAGAGACAGCGCAGCGGCGAGCAGAAGCAGGTGCAGGCGCCAATGCGGATGGCGCGTAAGCCAGTGCGCGTAGAGGTAGGCGCACAGCAACGTGGTTTGAAAAAAGACCAGGCACGTAATCCACACCGCGGCCGAACCGCCGAGAAACGGCAGCAACTCTTTGGCCGCTATGGGCTCCACGAGGAAGAGCAGAAACGCCGAGAGAAAGATGGCGCCGGCAAACAGCGGGCGCGAATGCGACGTCGCCAAGTTGCGGGCTCCTTTCCTGATGGGCGAAGAGCCGATGCTATCACAGGCGGGAGGAACGGGGTTAGGAGCTAGCGAAGCCGTCGGAGCCAGCAGGGTTGCGCGCCGTTCCAGGTCTGTGTACGTTATGTACGTTAGACAATGTACATATGCTATGATCGAAGCTATGGAAGTACCCATCACGCGGTTTAGGCAGAAGCTTTTCGACTTCGTCAATCAGGCTCTCGATGGCAAGGAGGTCTGGGTATCGCACAAGGGCCGCAGGCTGCGGCTTGTGCCGGAACACGCGCCGTCGAAATTGAGCCGCATTACGCCCATGCAGATCATCGTTCCCGGAGCGGATCTCGGCGAAAAATCCTGGAAGGCGGAAATCATGCGCGAATGGGAGCGGAAATGGGACCGCAGGCTCGGTCCGATCGCGAAGCCGGCGCGGGCGGCGAAGGCGCCGGGCCGGAAGAATGCCGGTAAGGCCCGGCGCACGGCATGATCGCCTATCTCGATACCCACACCGCAGCCCGGCTGGCTCACGGCAACGCACGCATGGGGCGCGACGCCGCGCGAATCATCCAGAGGGCTGACCTGCTTATTTCGCCCATGGTGCTGGTTGAACTTGAGTACCTGCACGAAATCGGCAGGGTCAGCCTTTCCGGCAAAGACATCCTGCGGAAACTTGAGGACGAGCTTGGAGTTCGCGTTTGCGATCTTTCTTTTGCTGATGTGGCGAGGGCGGCGCTCGACGAAAAATGGACGCGAGATGCGTTCGACCGCATCATCGTGGCGCAGGCGAAGGTGAATGGGCTAGCGCCGCTGATCTCTTCGGACGGAGAAATTGCAGAGAATTACCCGCGGACAGTCTGGTAGCCCCTGGGGCCTGCAAAAGCCCTGCTCAGAGGCAGGGTTTTTTGTTTTGACTGCTGGGATCCGCTCAGTGCGTCTTCGTCGACTCGCTTGCCGAGGAGATTTTGGCTTCGGCTTCGGAGATGACGCGGAGCGCTTCGTCGTAGGCGGCTTCGCTCTCGCCGGCTTCCTTCCACGTCTGCTCGCCGCGCTGGAGTTGCTGCTCGGCACGCGGCACGTCAATCTCCTGCGGCTTGAGCGCATCCGAGGCGAGGATGGTGACGCGATCGGGCAAAACCTCGACGAATCCCCAGCTCACGTTGTAGCGCGAAGTGTCGGGGCTGCCGGATTCAATGCCCGCGCCACTGTGAATGCGCACATCGCCCGCACCCAGTTCGGCCATCAGCGGCGCGTGCCCGTAGAGCACCTCCATGTAGCCCGACTTCGAAGGCAGCTCCACGGCCGTGGCGTCGGACTCGAAGAGCGTGCGCTCCGGCGTGACCAGACGTACGCGAAGTTGGTTGGATTGGTCTGCCATATGGCTCCTTGCAGCCGCCAGTTCTCAGCGGTCAGTTGTCAGTTCTCAGCGGTCAGATTTCGTGCGGCCGCGTTCTTTCTGATCACTGAGCACGGATCACTGACAACTGCATCTAGACACTCGCCTTCAGTTTCTCGGCCGCCTCCAGCACATCTTCGATAGCGCCTTGCATGTGGAAAGCCTGCTCGGGCACATCGTCGTACTTGCCTTCCAGCACGCCTTTAAAGCTGCGCACGGTATCGGCGATCTTCACGTACTTGCCCTTGAGGCCGGTAAACTGCTCGGCCACGTGGAACGGCTGTGAAAGGAACTTCTGCACCTTGCGCGCCCGGGCCACGGTGATCTTGTCGTCTTCAGAGAGCTCGTCGATGCCCAGGATGGCGATGATGTCCTGCAGGTCCTTGTAGCGCTGCAGAATCCTCTTCACGCCCTGCGCCACGTCGTAGTGATCCTGGCCCACCACGCGCGCCGTCAAAATGCGCGACGTGGAGGCCAGTGGATCGACGGCCGGGTAGATGCCGATCTCGGAAAGCGGACGGCTCAGCACGGTGGTCGCGTCAAGGTGCGCAAAGGTCGTGGCCGGCGCGGGATCGGTGAGGTCGTCGGCGGGCACGTACACGGCCTGGAC
>JASHQH010000161.1 GCA_030037635.1 Acidobacteriaceae bacterium | reverse complement strand
ATAAATTATTTTCGTCCCCCCGATTTGGGTTTTGGCGGACGCCTGGGGCGCCTGGCAATCGGCGCCGCGCGGCGTGATGTGTCTGCATTCCGGAACCATGGTTTGTCCTTTCGTGCCCCCCTGGTTTGTCCTTTCGTGTCCCCCCCACCCCCACCATCTCCATAGCCAAATACGTGAAGGCAGAGGGTTTATGGGAGGGGGGATTCCCCTAAGTTGGTCATTCTAAAGCGCCGGTTTTTGTAAATGCGTCATTTTGGGGCGGTTACGCCTGTTTGGCGCCGGCAGCCCCGCAGGAGACGCGCTTTCTTTGACTCTGATGCGATTGTGCGCGCATGGGCGGAAATGATCTGCAAATTCTGGAAATTTTTTATTGGCTGTGGAATGAAAGAGATAGGGTGGATTTGGCGGGAAGCGGGGGCTTGACTCGCGGACACCGTCGGCGCAGCGCTTTTGTCGCGGCTGCGCCGCGTACTTGATTTCGGAAAAGCCCTCGAAGCGATTCCTGGCAGTCGGGGTTAAAACCCCGACCTACAGTCATGCCCTGGTTACAAAACCTGTCCGCGCACGATTTATTGAGGCGCGAACATCGCCAAAGGCAACTGCAGATTCCTCGCTCCGCTTACCCCGTGATCGATCCCACCCTAACGGCAAAAACAAAGGCGCCGTTAGGATGGGGCACCCCAGTTCGTTGGTGAATCGGCGAAAGGCGGTTGGGGTGCGTGCGATCCCACCCTAACGGCAAAAACAAAGGCGCCGTTAGGATGGGGCATCCAGGTTCGTGCTGAGCGGGTCTCCCAAAGCCTGGCTCTCTTTCCGGCTTTTTCCACAGATCGGCCGGCAACCCCCGATTTTTCCGCGTTATACAAACCGATTTCTTGCATTTCCCTCTTGGAAAATGCGGTGTTCCTGCCCTACAATGGCGTCTCTTGAAAGATCAGTGGGCCCTGGATGCTCGGATCCTCGGACAGTTTAGAGTGTGCTTCGAGCATCCTGAGACACGATTTGGATGCACAGGGCCGCGTAGAAAACTCACGTCGGGGAATCCATACCGCGCGGTTTCATCGCTCCTATCGGGCCATTTCATCCGTCCACTGTTTTTTCATTTGCTTCGCTTGCAAAACTTTCGCGTGAGGGCACGACTTGTGTTCAAGGCGGTCGACCCGGGCTCAGATATCCCCCAATCCATGCGCCCTGCAATGCCGTAGGCCGTTCGCGGTTCATACCGCCGTTTCGCCTTTCACGCCGTTCATTTGGCAATTCACCGAATATTCATTGAGGATTTGTAACCTTGCGACTTGGGGAGCCGAACGCCCTTGCAAATCCGAATGCGCCGTGGATGGCTGTGGGCAGACCATTGGCGAGTCATCGTCACATTGCTTGGCGTGGCGCCTGCTGTGCCTCATCGTCGAACCGGCTGCGTTTCTCTTGGTCAACGCAATTCTTTGTCGAACGCAAACTACTTTGGAGGGCAGTTATGACATTTCAGCGGATTCGCCTGGGCGTAGTCTGCCTGGCCGTTATTCTCGTTGCGCCTCTCATGCCTGCGCAGCAGCAGACGCTCGGCTCCTTGAACGGCACTGTGCTCGACACAACGGGGGCTGCTGTCCCCGGAGCCACGGTGACGGCAGTAAACGACCAAACCACGCTCACCCGTGCAATCAAGTCGTCGAACTCGGGATTTTGGCAAATCCTCGATCTTCCTATTGGCACCTACGACGTCTCCATCGCCAAAGATGGATTTGAAACGGAACGCGTGCCCAATCTGCTGGTGCAGGAATCTCGAGCTACAACCATCAACACCAACCTCAAGCCGGGAAGCGTCTCGGAATCGGTGACGGTGAACGCCAATCCCATGCTGAATGCCACCGACACCACCAACGGCTACACGCTCGACCAAGCGCAGATCGCGGCTACGCCGCTGGCCACCGGCAGCTTTACGCAACTGGCGGTTTTGGCGCCGGGCGTGAGCTCGCAGTTGCTGGCGGGGGTGGGCACCGACGCCGGTCTGGGTAACCAGCCCATCTGGGCGAACGGACAGCGCGCCACCGACAACACCATCACCGTAAACGGCGTGGACGTGGGCAATCTGTTCAACGGCCAGACTTCGAGCCAGGACGAGTCGCAGCGGTTTCAGTTCAACATCGGCGAAGGAAATACGACCGGCGGGCAGACGCAGGACAACGTCTCGGTATACGGGTCGAATGGCAACGGGCTGGCCTCGCCGCCGCCGGAGTTCATACAGGAACTGAGCGTAACGACTTCAATGTACGACGCAGAGCAGGGACAGACCAGCGGCGCCCACATCGGCATGATCACCTCCAGCGGCTCGAACAAGCTGCACGGACAGCTCTACGGAGTGTACGGCAATAACTTCATGAACGCGGATCCGTTCTTCTACAAGCAGGACGTCATCCTCGGCACCCTTCCGGCTTCAGAGGAGGACCCACAACTGCATCGCTGGAACGCGGGCGGAACCGTCGGCGGGCCGATTGTAAAGAACAAGCTGTTCTTCTTCGTGGGTTACCAGCACCTGTACGATTCCGACCAGACGGGCGCGCTTGCGCAGTTCCAGGTGCCTTCAGGACTGACCGATGACCGCAGCACGACGGGCATCGCGACTGCCCTGTGCAGCTATTTCGCCGCCAACAAAGGCTACACCACGGCCTCGGAAGATTGCTCCACCAACGGAGCGCAGAAATATCCGGCCTCCTCGTGGAATTCGGCGGCCGTTGCGCTGTTGCAGGAAAAGCTGAACGGGAACTATCTGATCCCCTCGGCGGACTCCAGTGCGGAATCCCAGCTCCTGGGCGGGCAGCCGGACGTGAACCAAATCAGCACTTCCACCTTCAAGGGAGATTGGGGCACAGGGTCGCTGGACTACAACGCCAGCGGAAACGACCATCTCTCTGCCAAGTACCTCTACCAGCACACGCCCACGGTCAGTCCTTTTGCTTCCTCTGACACGTTCGGCTTTCCAGTGAGCGAAGACACCGGAGCGCAGACCGGGTCCCTGACCAACTCCATCACCATCGGGCCGAAGATCAACTGGGTGCAGACGATCGGCTTCTCGCGGCAGAAGGTGTACAGCAGCTTTTCCAGCGCGCTTTCCGCCTCTGACGTGAGTATCACCGCGCCCGGCAACATTATGCCCGGCATCGAGGGGGAGTACTTCGGGGTGGACAGCTCTTCTCCCTTCGACACTGCCAAAGTGGGGCCCCTGAACGACGATGGCTTCATCGATCAGGGGTACTTCCAGAATCGCTTGTCCCCTTCGTCCACAGCCATCTTTTCGTTCGGTAAGCACACCGTCAGCGTCGGGTTCAATTACAACTATACCCAGCTGAATATCAGGAACGACGCCGAGAATCATTCGTACGTGGAGACGAGCTCATTTACGAATTTCCTGGTGGGCAAACTGCACGGCGGAAATGTGCTGCAGGGCGCATCCAATCGCTATTACCGCTCCCAAGACATCGGCGGCTACGCCATGGATAAGTGGCAAGTCCTGCCCAATCTCAGCATCACCGCGGGTGTGCGTTACGACTTCGATGGACCGTTCAGCGAGAAGAACGGCGACCTTTTCAACTTTGACCCCTCCCGCTATTCGGCCACAGACAGTGCGGTGACGGACACGGGCTTCATCGTGGCCGGGAACAACAAGCAGTTTGGAACGCCGGGTGTGAGCGATTCCACGCTGACCGGGCGCCAATGGGGCATCGCCCCGCGCATCGGCGTGGCATGGGCGCCAAAGTTCAACCACGGAGCAGTGGTCTGGCGCGCCGGCGCCGGCATGTACTACAACCGCGGGCAGTACTTCCAGTATCTGTCGCCGCCGGCCGGGTCGGGGATCAGCGGGCCTTTTGGCGTGACCCAGGAAGCGCCCTTTGCTGCCTACACGAGCGCGAATGGAACCCTCAGTGAGCCTTTCACCAGCTTTGTATCGCCGACCACGCCCAGCAACATTGCATCGATCATGCCGACGATTGATTCCATTGAATCGATCTGTACCGCGGCCAATGTGTACAACGGCTACACCAGCAGCGGCCAGAGTATCCTGATTCCGTATAGCTGCGACGACGGCGCGCCCGACGGGCCACTGGTGATCGGGAATTACAACGTAAACAACGTCCTGCCATATACGGAAAACTGGACCCTGGATATGCAGTGGCAGCCGCGCGGAGATACGTCAATCGACATTGGCTATGTGGGTAACCGCGGCAAACACGCGGTCATTCCCATTCCCTTCAACGAACCGGCGCTGTGCACGCCGGGCAATTACCAGACCCTTCCCGCCTGTCACGGCCAGGAGTACTCGTACGGCATTCAGGTGCTGAGCAACGAGACCGACTCCAACGGAAACCCGTTACCTATGGCCACCGAGCCGTACGATTCGTACACCGGCGGCAACGCGGATCTCCGCGTTCCCTACGTTGGGTATGACCCCAACTCTGCCAGCTTCGAGACAGTGGGGATATCCTCCTACGATGCGCTACAGGCACACCTGGAAAAGCGAATGTCGCACGACTTTCAAGCCGGCGTCTCCTATACCTGGTCGCATACGCTGGATGAGCAGAGCGACATCGGCCTGTTCTTCACCGGCGACAATCCCGCCGATCTGCGGTCGTCGTACGCCGATGCGGACTTTGACCAGACGCAAGTGCTGACGTTCAACTTCGTTCTGAACGTGCCCAATGCCGTAAAGGATCGCCATAATTGGCTGAGCAAAGTCGTGGACGACTGGTCGCTGCTGGGCATCACGGCGCTGACCAGCGGCCAGCCCTACAGCATTTACGACTACTCCGGCTCAGTGGGCAGCGAATACTTCGGCGGCAACATCGAACTGATGAATCCGATTCTGCCCATCCAACCGGGGCTCTCGCCGAAAGCGGTGAGGACCGGCGTCTCTGGAGCTTACACCTCGCCGGGCCCAACTTACCATCCGGCGTTGAATGCGTCCGACTTCTACGTTCCCCTGGTGGCCTCCGGAGCCAATGGCGTGCCCCCTTGCGACACCACTACTGGCGGCGGCAATGCCGGACCGGGGGGCGGGCCGCTCTGCGACGTATACGAAACCACCTTCGTGCCCGGCCAGCGCAACATCTTCCGGCAGTCCGCCCAGAAGCGCGCCGATATCACGCTTCAGAAAGAGATCCACCTCGCAGAACGGTACAATCTGCGGTACCAATTTGAGGTCTTCAACGTGACCAACACGCCGAGCTTCGACGTGCCAAACAACGACATCACCTTGAGCCCTTTGTATGAGGAGGTCGCCAACCCGCCGGGAGGGTATGCCGACGGAACGCAGGCGCAGCCCTACCCGGGCTCCGTGACTACACCCACGGGCACCGCAACCTGCAGCGGCTCTTCAGTCAGTTGCGCGTGGGAGATGTACACAGTGCCGACCGCCTCAGGCAACGAGCTGGGGGTGGTGACTCACGCCATCGGGAGCCAGCGACTGGTGGAAATGTCGCTGCACCTGATTTTCTAATCTCGTCTCAGCAACCATCCGAGGGCCTGCCTCGCGCAGGCCCTCTGTATTTTTTGCGCAAACCTTTGCGCAGACGGAATGGGTCCGCCCGAAAAACTGCGCAGAGCGCCCGGATCCCTGCAAAGCGCCTCATTTCTATGGCTTCCGTCGTATATGGCCGGAGGTCGTCTTTCATATAACACACTTATAAATTCGCAATATGAAAACCAACATCATTCTTAGCCGAAAACTCCAGCAGTTTCTGTTGAAAACAAGACACAAATCTCGTTACATTAAATCACTCCCCATGGTCGCTCCTTTGAGACTCCTTCCTCCGGATCTCTTGAGGTGTTTGTATGGTCTGCCCGAAGTGTCAGTCTGCCGCGCTTTCTGTCGTCCCGGCAGAGATCCGGCTCTATCGCAATAGCCCTCGCACGTTGAGTCATCCACCGATGACGCCTTCTCCCGACATCCGGGTCTGTCTCGATTGCGGGTGGTCGGAATTTGTAATTCCGCGGGCATGGCTTTCCGCTGGTTGGTTGCGCTCGCTGCGCCCTGCCGAAACCACCGGCGGTTTGGCTTCGCAGGCAGCGGCAGCGCCCGCGGTCATGATGTAGTGCGGAGATCATTTGGCACGCGGGGCCCGGGATCTAGGCCTCGCGTGGCGCTTTGCACGGCCCCGCTACGCAGAAAGCCTCTTTGTGCACAAAAGGCCTCCAGGGTCACTGGAGGCCTTTTGTTTTGCCGTGGCTTTCCGAGAAGATCGGAAGCGGGCCTTTTCTGTTCCCTGTTCCGCGCCCATGAACATCGAGCGTTTCCGCGCGTTGGCCTCTCGTCAAGAAAAAAGGCCCCCAGCCGAAGCCGAGGGCCTTTGCTTTTGGCGACTGCGAATCTGCCGCTAAGAGGCATTCAAAGCGGAACCCTATCCAACGGAGCGATGAATCCAATCCCTGGAACATTGAGATTTTGGAGTTTTGTATCGTTTGTGATGAAAAGATCGACGCCGACGTGAGCCGCGCATGCCAATTGAATCGCGTCTGCATTGCGAATCGTGTGCGTAGCTCGCAGGGAGGCGTATCGCCACGCAATGGACAGATCAAAACTGACAATTTGCGCAGTGGTTCGAATGGCGCGGTCGTATTGTTCAACTAGAGTGGTCTGCCCGAGCTTTGTTGGTTTTACCAGAACCTCACCGAGCGTCATTGCAGTCGTAATGATTCTGTCTCCTCTTTCAATCATCCTCTTTCGTATCGCGATTACGCGGCTGCGATTCGGCTCCAGGCCCTCGAACAGATAAATGAAAAGGTTGGTGTCAAAGAAGATCTTGCTCAAGTGTCTTCCCTCCGCAGGTTTTCAACGTATTCATCTGCGTGCTCGTCGGCCCAAATGTGGCGGCCGGAGCCGACGAGGCCGATAAGCGGGTCTTGTTCCCAGTTGGCATTCGCATTGAGAATTCCCTTGCTCCAGGTGTCGTACCAATCGAGCAATGGCCGGTAATGCTGTGGAATCTCCTCGCGCTTGGGTACGGATTTTGAGGGTTTGCGCCTTTGATACCTGGTTGCGTATGTAAAGTCGCCCGGGCGGAAGAGGCGAAGGTTTCCCCCCGGCATGGTCTGGTACAACATCCGGTATTTGCTTGTCGACGGTGGCACGTTAGCGACTAGATGCTCTTTCAGGTGCGCGTTCACAGAGCCTCGATCAGTCCCCTTCGCGAGGCCCAAATCGTCGAGTTTCCTGCGAATCTCGTCTTTCGAGAAACCCTCCCGTCCCGGATGCTCCTGGTGTAGAAGAGCGACCGCGATCCAGATACGATCAGCCAAGCGCAAATCAGATGTGGTCACCGGCATTTCCATACCTCCAAATTTAGGTCAGTATAGGTATCGTACCTATAGTACGTATGTATGTCAATATCCTGAAAAAAGCCTCCAGCCGAAGCTGGAGGCCTTTGGTTCTTGCGCCGGTCTCTCCATGTCAGGTTCCGAGCCTGCTGAACTCTGACACCTGAAACACCTGTCGCTAGTACATGTCGCCCATGCCGCCGCCATGTCCGCCGGCAGGTGCAGCGGCCTTGGGCTCGGGCAGCTCGACGACGAGCGCTTCGGTGGTCAGCAGCAGCGCCGCGATCGATGCCGCGTTCTGCAGAGCGGTCCGCGTCACCTT
>JASHQH010000160.1 GCA_030037635.1 Acidobacteriaceae bacterium | reverse complement strand
CTCGCTGTCGGGGGTTATTTTTGTTTACGCTCCGACCGGCAAGCTTCTGCGCGTGATCGGCGCCCTGAAAAAGAATGAAGGCTACTTCAAGCGGCCTACTGGCATCGCCGTTGACTCTGAAGCGCAGCGGATTTACCTCACCGACACGCTGCGCAATATGGTCTACATCCTCGACATGCAAGGCGCCATTATCAAGTCGTTCGGCGGCAGGGGCGAAGCCAACGGCCAGTTCAATTTACCTACCGAATTGCGGCTGGACGGACCGAACCTGCTGGTTGTCGATTCGCTGAATTTCCGCATCCAGGCATTCGACCGCGCAGGGAACTTCAAGTACGCGATCGGCAAGATCGGCGACGGGCCGGGGACGATGTTCCGGCCCAAAGCCGTGTCGATGGATTCAGAAGGCGATCTCTACGTCGTGGATGCGTTGTGGGGCCTGGTGCAGGTGCTCAACCCACAGGGTCAACTGCTGTATTACTTCGGCGAGCTCGGCACGCACGCAGGGCAGTTCCAGTTGCCGGAGGGCGTGTTTATCGATCATGACGACCGGGTGTATGTGGTGGATTCGTTCAACCGGCGGGTGCAGATATTTCAATATGCGGGCCTGAAAAAACCGGCCCAGGGGGAATGAAGTGATGCGCAGGATCCTGCTGCTGGCGATGACGGCTCTACTGAGTGGGACCGTCGTGTGCGCGCAAGCCAGCAGCGACGTAATCGGGATGCATAGCTTCCAGCCCGGCACGGGCTCGCCGATCACCGGGGCGCGCCCCGACGCCTGCTCGTACTGCCATGCGCCTCACTCGGGGCTGAATATCGGCCTTTGGAATCAGAAACTCACTACGCAGGTTTACACCACCTATACCAGCACCACCGAGGCGAATACCGGAACCCAACCGCTGCTGGGACACGACAGCAATCAATGCCTGAGCTGCCACGACGGCACCGTCGCGGTCGGGGATACCGTGGTGTATGGCCAGGTGGCCACGCAAGGTGCGATGTACTCGTATGACGTGTTTGGCAGCAACATGCAACCGTCGCATCCCTTCAGCCTGGTGATGCCGCTCAAAGACAACATCGACCTGGCGGCCTCACTGGTGGCGAGCGGAACCACTGCCGACCCAACCGGAGCGGTGAGGCTCATTGGGGGAAATGTGCAGTGCTCGTCGTGCCACGATCCGCATGTGCAGGGCAGGGACCCGGTGGCGCAGAATTTCCTGGTGAAGAACAGCTCGGGCGGGCAGATGTGCCTCTCCTGTCACGATCCGACGCGCACCATTAGCGGGCAGGTGAATCCACTGGCCGATTGGGGCACCAGTGCGCATGCGCTATCGACGGCGCAGGTTTCGCCAAGCGCGCAAATCGGAAACTACTCGACGGTGGCCGCGGACGCGTGCCAGGGATGCCACACCCCGCATAACGCAGGATCAACGTCGCGCCTGTTGTACGGCCAGAACGAGCAGGCTTGTATCTCATGCCATAACGGCGGATCGAACGTTTCGCCCATGCCGCAATACGCGAACGCGTTTTCAGAGTACGCTTCGCCCAAGGTGGGGCATCCGTTTGAAAACTCATCGAACCCGCATGATGCGGCCGAAAGTGTCCTGCTGAACACGAATCGGCACGCGACCTGCGTTGATTGCCACGACGGGCACAGCTCAGAGGCGGTAACGCAGTTCACGGCTCCGCCGCTGCTGCGCGTATCGCAGAAAGACGTAGCCGGAATCAGCGCCAGCGATGGAATCACGGTGCTTACCCCGGCCGTGAATCAATATGACAATTGCCTGCGCTGCCACGGCACCAGCTCGGGCAAGCAGGTGCTACCTATATATGGATACCTGCCGGTGCGGGCGGTATCGGCCAGTGATCCGCTGAATATGATTCCGCAATTTGCGGCTACGGCCACATCGAGCCATCCGGTGATGCATACCAGCAGCAGTACGCTCCCCCAGCCCAGCCTGCTGCCGTACATGCTGAATGAAGATGGCATCACGCCGGGGCGCGCCATGGGTACGCAGATCTTCTGCACCGATTGCCACAACAGCGACGACAATCGGGAATTCGGAGGCAGCGGCCCGAACGGTCCGCACGGTTCTAAGTGGTTCCACATTCTCGAGCGGCAATATCAGTTCAGCCAGGCCCCGGCTCCGGGCCAGCTGATCACTAATTTGTATCCCAATCCGGACCTGAGTGTGAATGGACCTTACGCGATGTGCGGAAAATGCCACGATCTGTCCAATCAGATTATCCAGAACACAAGTTGGGTGCAGCACAGCACGCACATCAACGCGGGTTTTTCGTGCTCAGTGTGCCACACGGCGCACGGCATAGGCGCCACCAGCGCCAACATCGACGGAACATCGCTGGTGGATTTTGACGTAAATGTCGTAGGATCGAACGCCGGGGCTCCGATTTCGTACAGTTCCACGACTGGTACGTGCGTGCTGGTATGTCACGGGACACCGCACAACGCCGACGGTAGCATTACGGCGTCAAGCGCTCGCCGCATGCCGGCCCGAATCCGGTGACCGGCGCAGATTGACATAGCGCGCCGGAGCCGCGTCAGACCTGACCTTGCCTTCCATCTGCTTTTATTCTGCCGCAGACCTAGAAGACAGTCCCCGCGGCGCCGCCGTTCATCTCGTTCGACAAATTGCCATGGCACTGACGGCAAAATTGCGCCGTCTGGTTTGACAGCGGATTGCTGTCGGCCGGATTGTAGGGGCCACGCAGAAAGAACATGGTTGTATACGTACCGGGCTGTAGGCCGGAATTGGAACCGGCGCTGACAGTAACAACGTTCATCACGTGCGGGTCATGGCAGGTGGTACAGACCACCACGGCCGAGCTGGCGTATTCGCCGGGTTCCACAAAAAAGCCGTAATGCGATACAAACTGGCTCGAATAGGTTCCCTTCATACTGATGACGCCGTTGGACTCGCTGCAGTCCCAGTTGCCGGTGCCGGAGCACTTGATCACAGCGTTAAGGCCGGCGGGATGCTCGTTCACATAGTTTCCAACACCGGAGCCATTATTCCCCAGCAGGGTGGGGACGGAGCTGGTTTTTCCGTAGGTCGGCGGAAGGGTTTCGTACACCTGGTTCTTCATCATGGCGCCTTGGGCGTAATTGCCGTCGTGACACCCCAGGCAGGTGAGCAAGCCGCCTACGTCAGGGGTGGTGGCAGCAAGGCTGGTGGGCAGAACTTCGGTGATATTGCCGGCAAAGGTGATGGTCTTGCCGTAAAGGCTCGCGACATCCGCGCCCCAGAGGGCAACATTGCCCGATGTTGAGTCAGTGGTTTTAGCGGCGCCGTTTCCGTAAGCGCCGCTGTGCGGGGCATGACAGGCCGCGCAGCCGCGGCCGTAATTCAGGTGCGCGCCCAGCACATCGCCCGAGGATGTTGCTCGTTGAGCAGAAGCAAGGGTTGTGCCTGCAAGAACCGATATTGCCACGAATAGATACCTTGACATGGAGAAGTGTCCTCACGGTATCTATCGACTCGCTGGTGTGAACCTAAAAAAACTTAAGGAACGAGATTTCTTGGCAGGGAAAAGAAGGATCGGGGTTAGTGTATCCAAATGAAGCAAAGCGTTGTTTCATCTTGCGCCGTATGCAAAGCAAGGAAAGAGCTTCTCGCGTGAATGCGCCGCGAAGAGTTTCCAGCAGATTTCTAAGTAACGTAAATTCGAATCGCGAGGAATGGGAGGGCAAATCACGAGGGGAGGGAAGTGACCGTTGCCAAGATCAGTTTTCGATGTCGCCGTGGACCAGGCCGAATTTTTTCAGTTTGTAGCGTAAAGCATCGCGGCTAATGTCGAGCAGTTTGGCAGCATTGGTCTGGTTGCCGTTGGCCTGATCCATTGCCAGCTCGACCATGCGGTGCTCCATTTCTTCGAGCGACGTGCCGCCTTCAGGGATAAAGAGGTTCGGAAGAGCCCGGCCGTTAGGTAACTTGAGGCCGCCGTCGGTTGGTGAAGCTCGCTCGAACATGGTGCGGCCATCCGCCTCTCCCGCGCAGGAGGAGGGAAGGTCCATAGGCCGAAGAAAAGGCCCGTCTTCAAGGATCATTCCGCGCTCGATGGTGTTCTTCAATTCGCGCACGTTGCCCGGCCAGTCATGGGTCAGAATCAGGTCGCGCGTCTCATCGCTGATGCCGTCAATCGATTTGTGAAAAACGCCGTTGTAGTGATCGATGAAAAAGTTGACCAGGGGTAAAATATCCTCTTTGTGCTCACGCAGCGGCGGAATGAAGATGGCAATGACCGCCAGACGGTAAAAGAGATCGTGGCGGAACTGGCCCTCTCGCACCAGTTTTTCAAGGTCGCGATTGGAGGCGGCGATCACCCGCACATTGGCTCGCAGATCGGTGGTGCCGCCTAAGCGGCGAACAATGCGGTCCTCAAGCACCCGCAGTAGTTTGGCCTGAAGCAATGGAGAAAGCTCGCCGATTTCGTCCAGGAACAGCGTTCCGCCGTCGGCCGCCTCGAAGAGGCCCTTCTTCATTTGCTTAGCGTCAGTGAATGCGCCTTTTTCAAAACCAAAGAGCTCAGCTTCCATCAAGGTTTCAGGGATGGCAGAGCAGTTGATGGCTACGAATGGTCTTTCGCGGCGCGAGCTCTCCGCGTGGATGCTGCGGGCGATGAGGTCCTTTCCGGTCCCACTTTCACCCTGAATCAGGATGGTCATGGCTTCGCACGAAGCGACTTTGGTAACGAAATTCATCAATTCCGTCATTTTGGGCGAAACGGCTATTACGTTGTCAGAACCGCCGTTCCGCACTGATCCGCGCCGGACCTGGTCGTGGTTGTCCCGGCTATTGGCTGCGAGAGCGTTCTCAATGGCGTCGTGGAGTTCGTCAAAATCGATCGGCTTGCTCACGAAATCGCAAGCGCCTAGCTTAAGCGCGGCCTTGACGTCGTCAAGCTGGGGATCGGCCGTGATCATGATGATGGCGCGATTATTCCCATTCTTCCGAAGTTGATCGAGCACCTCGAGGCCGGTGAAATCAGACATACGAACATCGAGAAGGATGAGATCGGGAGACTCACTGTGCGCCAGCTCGAGGGCGGGTTCGCCGGAATTGGCTTCGACGACCTGGTATCCCCACTCTTCGCACTTTTGGCGCAACGACCAGCGCACAAGCCTCTCGTCGTCCACAATGAGAATCTTTTTCGCCGACTGTGATCCTTGTTCCCCGCCTACCTGCCAGGCCCGGCTCGGTTCGGCGCTTCCAGTTCCGGAGGTCGGCGGCCTTGCATCCCAGTGGGGGCGGCGCATCGGCTCGCGATGTGGCCTTGAATACATCGCTTGCCATCATATGTAGTTGAAATGGCGTCGACTGTGATCTAAAGCACACCTGAAGCGGGGCGCAGGTCCGGCAATGACTTTTGGAGTTCGAAGGGACGTACGGCCCTAGACCAGGCGCGCATGGAATCGGGCACTGCGATCTCACCCCGGAGGCCAATCTCTGGCGGGACAGTGCCAGTCGTGGCGAAAACGAAGGATTCCAATGAAGATACGATTTATCAGGCCGGTACCATCCTGGCCGACGCCATGCTGTATGGCAGCAGGACTTCAAATGAAGTGCCTTTGCCCACTGCGCTGGTCACGCTGATGTGGCCGTGATGCTCGTCAACAATGCGGCGTACCAGTGACAGGCCCAACCCTGTGCCATTCTCCTTCGTGGTAAAGAAGGGGCGGAAAATGTTGGTCAGCTGCCTCTCCGGGATTCCCCGCCCCGTATCGCTCACCACAACGCTGGCAAACTCGGCGCGCTGTCCCAGGTCGACAAGCACGGTGCCTGCTCCTGCATCGATGGCTTGAATCCCATTCAAAAGCAGGTTGAGGACCACCTGATGAATCTGATCACTGTCGTGCTCGACATCCGGCAGTTCCGGGGCCTGGTGCAGTTCGATCCGTATAGGCTGATTCAACACTTGCAAGCGCGCAAGCATCACGGCGTGCTCTACCGTGGTATTCAGGTTGCTGCGCATCACCCGCGGCGGACGAAGCCGGGCCGTTTCAAGAAAGTCAGTCAGAATGCGGTTGATCTGATCGATCTCCAAACGCAGATCCTTGACCGTGGCACGGGAGGGGCTGGCCAGCGGCAAATCGCGGGCGATGATGTCAATAACCCCTGCAATTCCAGAAAGTGGGTTGCGAATTTCGTGAACCAGGCCTGCAGCCAGCTCTCCAAGTGTCGCCAGGTGTTCGGCGCGAGAGATTTGTATCTGATGCATGTTTTCGATCTCCTTGCGCGTGTCGCGTAACTGCTGCATCATGCAATTGAAATTGCGACCCAGCTCTCCGATCTCATCGTTACGGCTTGAGAAACTCACGGCGACGTCCAAGTTGCCATCGCTCACCAGTGCGACTTTTTCCTGTAGTTCGACCATGGGACGCTGAACCACATAAGCCAGCGTGGCAATCGACACCGCGCAAATCACAATGGCTCCGATTCCGGCCACCATAAGCACGGTATCCCGGGCCGTTCCTCGCACTGATACCGTGGCGGCGGTGAACAGTAGCAGGCCTGCCAGGAGTACGAAGACCACCGGAATGAGCGCCTTAAGTTGCCACTTGACGCGCACCGAACACACCTGGGAAACCCCTGCTGGCTTACGCCTCACCTGCTGCCTGAAAAAACCGGAAGAATGGTCAGCAGGGAAAAGGCCCAGGCCAGGAGTCTCTTCTCCCTTCGCGTTGGTATATGCACATGGGGGACCAGACACAGTGTGCTCGTATTGCGCTAAAACATAAAGACTTAGCAAACGCGCGGAGACGTCTTTGTGCGCAAAATCACACACCATCGACCGGCATTTCACACACAACTGCGCCAGTTCGCTTCAGGCTCCGTCTTGTGCGCCGCGAAAAGGTTCGTTTGCGCCTCCCGGCCCGGAGTCTCTCGGCACACCAATTGCTGAGTTGGTGGGCTCTAACCGTTGGTCGAGAATCGCGATAGGGTGATGACGATCAGAAGCCGAAGACCTGTGACCAAAGTGGGGCATTTGACCGAGCAGGTTGCGGCAGAAGCCCCATTTTGTGAGCCGAATCACAAAGTCGACTTACGGCCCACCACCCCTTGAGAGCCAATAATCGATTTCTGCTCAATGAGATAAACAATCAATTGTTTCTTCACCTCAGTAC
>JASHQH010000159.1 GCA_030037635.1 Acidobacteriaceae bacterium | reverse complement strand
TCGAGTTCTGGCACGCGCTCCACGATCTCAACATTGCCACCGAGTTGGTGGTCTACGCCAACGAGGGCCACGGCTTCGTGAACCCCGATCACCGCCGCGACGTCACTGAGCGCGCCGTCGACTGGTTCGCCCACTACATGCCCCCAACCAACTGAAGCCTCAGTCTCTTAGTCCCTCCCTGCCGGGTGCCCCGTCCTAGCTCTGCTAGGGCGGGAGCGACATCATCCTCGCCTCCGAACCCGCGCGGGTGCCCCGTCCTAGCTCCGCTAGGGCGGGGGCGACACCATCCTCGCCTCCGAACCCACCCGTTGGCGGGTGCCCCGTCCTAGCTCCGCTAGGGCGGGGGCGACACCATCCTCGCCTCCGAACCCGCCCGTTGCCCCGTCCTTCGCGCGGGCCCCACCCTGCGCAGGCTGTTCCCTGTTTTTCCGCTTTCCATCCGCCCTCGCGCGAGTCTATTTTCACAAGAGCACGAAAGCCATGCTGTGCCATGCCAGGGACGGGCCCGCCCTGATACACTTTTTCCTTGGAGATTTTTTGACTGTGCGTTCTGCCTCTGAGGCCGCATAGGATGGCGCGCCGATGGGAGTCTGTTGCCGGGACGCTGTGCGCCGGTTGCCTGCCGTCCCTGGGCTGGATCAGGGGCGGTTATAACTCACTTCTTATACCTGGTTTTTGCGACCGTTCCGCGCGCGCTCGACGGCGCGGGGCGGGGAGGATTCATGCGGCGGTTCCTGACGCTTGTTGTTATGCTCGGCTTGGCTTTGCCGGCTGGAATTTCCATCTCAGGCTGCACACGTAACCCGGCAGGAAATTATTGCAACGGCCTCGGCTACGGCTTGACCAACAGCCAGGTTGCCTCCATCGTTCTGCAACCGCAGATCGCCGGCATCTCCCTGGCTTACGGGCAGACTCTCCAGGCGCAATCCCCCTCCGCCTACACCTGCAAAGGCGCAACCGCCTCGCTCCCGGCCAACCAACTCAACTACGGCACCTCCAACAACCAATTGGTCGACATCTCGCCCACCGGCAACATCTGCGCCGGCACCTGGAATCGCAACAGCGGCGGCGGCATTGCCAACTACACCTACTGCAACTACCCCAACCCGCTGCCGTCCACCAACGGCTTGCCCTACGGAATCGCCTACATCACCGCCACTGCCGATTCGGTCACCTCCAATCCCGTCACCGTTTATGTGCACGCCCCGGTCACCAGCATCAGCCTGGTCACAACCTCTCTCTCCTCCACCGCGCCCCAGGTGTGTTTGTCGCAGAGCCAGCAGGCACAGCTCGACGCGCAGGGCTGCTTCGCGCTCAATGGAACACAATATGAGCTTTGCGCCCCCGCCTCGGTCACCACCAATTACGCGTGTCCGGGCGGCCTGCCTCCCGGTGTCACCTCCGTACCCAGCTGCGGTTCCTCCGTCGGCACGCTCAGCTTCCAGACCGCCAACACCAGCGTGGCCAGCATTAACGCCACCACCAATGTCATCACCGCCGAGCAGCCTGGCACCACCGCCATCACCGCCACCATCGCGCAGTCGGCTTCTTCGGCCGGTTACTTTTCCACCTGCCCTCCCGCATCCATCAACGTCACCCTCGCCAGTGGAGCCACCAAGGGCGTCGTAACTCAGGGCGTCACCCAGAACCTCACCACCAGCGTCACTGACACGTTGGGCAATCCCATCACCGGCGTCAACCTGGTTTACCAGTCCACCAACCCCATCGATATTTCCGCCGGAAGTTCGGGATCCATCTCCGCCACCTACCCCGGCGTTGGCTCGGTGTATGCGGTTTGCGAACCGCCCACCTGCAATCCCTCGCCCATCAATGAGATTGGCCTCAACGGCACCGGCCTGTCGCTTTCCTCCAATCCCGTCGACATCATCGTTCCCGGCACTACCAGCGACTACCTCTTCTTCGCCGCGCC
Organism: Acidobacteriaceae bacterium; assembly: GCA_030037635.1. Classification (GTDB taxonomy): domain Bacteria; phylum Acidobacteriota; class Terriglobia; order Terriglobales; family Acidobacteriaceae; genus Telmatobacter. Next base: position 6,196 of record JASHQH010000159.1, on the reverse strand, counting down.
GGGCCAATCGCAGTACTACGGTTCCATTGAGCTGCTCACCTCCGAGCCGGGTTCCACCGTGCGCCTGCCCTACGTGCCCAACTCCATGGTCATGGACAAGCTGGGAGACAACCTCTATTTCGGCTCATCCCACGAGCTGATGATTTACTCCGCGTCCACCAACACCCTCACCACACAGGCTCCGGCCGCGCCGGGAGTGGTTCTGGCCGCCTCGCCCAACGCCACCGAGTTGCTCATCAACGACCAGGTGCGCGGCCTTTTTTATCTCTATGCCGTCAGCGGCGGCTCAACCACCACATTTGCGGGCATGGGCGCGGCAGCCTCGTGGACACCCGATTCCGACACGCTCTATGTCGTCGACAGCGCGGCTCTCGGTGGCAGTCACACCGACACTCTCTATGTCTATAGCGTGAACACGGGTTGGAGCACCTATAGCCTGGCCTCCTCAGGCGGATCGCAGAATATGGCCATCACCGTGCCCGGCGTCGGAGCCTATCTCTCCGGTGATCCCACCGTTGCTCACACCTGGTGCCCCTCCGGCACCGTCGGCAACAACGCCAGCATCCTGTTCTACCCCCCAGACGACTCGGTCGCGAATCTCGGTGTCGCCACCAGCGTACTGGGAGCCACGCCGGACGGCGACCATATCCTCGGCGCGTCGCTCAACGGCACCAGCATCACCCTCGCCGACATCGGCGTCAACATTCCGCCCAGCCCGCTGTGCCCCGAAACCATTACCGGCACGCCGCCCAACCAGGTGCAGAGCCTGGGTGTGCCCGCGCCGCTTTCCACCAATCCCACGCTCGATGGATTGCTCAGCCTGACCGGCATCACCAACGCCACTGCTGTCAACCAGGTCGTTACCGGCACGGCCCCCACCACCGCTTCTGTCACCACCGCCGCGCCCATCGCCTTCGTCACCTACAGCACCCCTGCCAACTCCACCGCTGCGGCAACCCTTCCTTACTACTTGCCCCAGCCCAGTGGCGTGGGACCATTCGGCTACGTCACCTTTAACTACAGCAACAATCTTTCCGCCGCGCCCGCGCCCGCCGTGCCCGCTACCGCTCCTCTCGCCGGCGCGTTTTCGCCCGATAATTCCACCTTCTTTGTCTCCACTTCCGGCGACGACTGGATCCACTTCATCAGCATTCCCGCCAGCGTAAGCACCTCCAACCCGCCCACCGATACTGAACAGTACAGCCCCGCATTGCCGGCCTGCACGCCGGTCTCGGCGGGCGGCGACGATCTGGGCTGCCTCTATCCAACCGCCCCCACCCCAACCACCGTCGTTCCCGCCACCGTAGTCACCGTCAAGCCGCGCTCCGTCACCTAAACCCGGACGGCGATTGAGCCCCCGAACCCGCAATTGGATTCAGCACCAACCTGGTTGCCCCATCCTAACGGCGCTCTTGTCTTTGCCGTTAGGGTGGGACCGCACCAACTCCAACCGTCTTTCTCGATTCAGCACGAACCTGGTTGCCCCATCCTAACGGCGCTTTTGTTTTTGCCGTTAGGGTGGGATCGCACCAACCCGAACCGTCTTCTGTCGACTCAGCACGAATCTGGGTGCCCCATCCTAACGGCGCTTTTGTTTTTGCCGTTAGGGTGGGTTCGTACGAACCCGAACCGTCTTCTGTCGACTCAGCACGAACCTGGTTGCCCCATCCTGACGGCGCTTTTGTTTTTGCCGTTAGGGTGGGATCGCACGAACCTCAACCGTCTTTCTCGATTCAGCACCAACCTGGGTGCCCCATCCTAACGGCGCTTTTGTTTTTTGCCGTTAGGGTGGGACCGCACCAACCCCAACCGTCTTTCTCGATTCACCACGAACCTGGTTGCCCCATCCTAACGGCGCTCTTGTCTTTGCCGTTAGGGTGGGACCGCACCAACTCCAACCGTCTTTTGTCGATTCACCACCAACCTGGTTGCTCGTCTCCGCTACAATCAACCCATGATCAAGACCATCTCTTTCCTGCGGCCTGCGGGAAGCGCTGCGGCGTACGACCGCCTCGCGAGCTTCTTTGCGGCACTCGGCTTCGCGCCCGGCAGGGGATGGCAGGAACAGAGTTCGCGCGGCGTATCGTTTCTGGTGCCGCTTGCCAACCTGGAGTTTGTCGACGGTCAGATGCCATCCACCGCCGGCACGCTCATCGAAGTAACCTCGCTCGACGCGATCCACCAGGCAGCTGAATCCTGGCTGCGCTCCAACGGCGGCGACCAGGCCCTGAGCCGCCTCTCGGCCATCGAAGACACGCACTGGAAATCGCGCCTCTTCACGGTGGAACCGGAGCCCGGATTCCCCTTCAGCTTCTGGGCGTTGACCGATCCGCTGAAAGGTAAGCCGGTGGCGCTTGAGGGCGATCTGTCGGCCGAAGGCATGCGCTTCGCCATCGTGGTGGCGCGCTGGAATGCCGTCATCACCGACCGCCTGCTTGACGGCGCTCTCGACGCACTGCAACGCAGCGGCGCCGACCGTGGCGATATCGCCATCATTCGCGTGCCCGGCTCATGGGAAATCCCTGCGGCTGCACACGCGGTTGCCGGCGCCGGCATCGTCGACGCCATCATCACGCTCGGCTGCCTGCTGCGCGGCGAAACCGCGCACTACGAGGCCATTTACAACGAAGTGGCGCGCAGCATCGGGCAGTCGCAACAGCAGACCGGCGTGCCCCACAGCTTTGGCGTGCTCACCTGCGACACCCTGGAACAGGCGCTTGACCGCGCCGGCATCAAATCGGGAAACAAAGGCTTTGAGGCCGCCGCCGCGGCTATTGAGATGGCCAGCCTGCGCCGCAAACTTCAGCAAGGCGGCCCCGCTTGACCAGCCGGCATCGCCGCAAATCCCGTGAGCTGGCTATGCAGATGCTTTTTCAGGCCGACCTGGGCCGGCAGACCCCGGATCAGGTGCGCGCCACGTTTTTTAGGTCCGCCGATCCCGTCGAACCCGAAGTGCGCGGCTTCGCTGAGGACCTGTTCCGCGTGGCCGTCGACAGGCAGAAGGAAATCGACCAGCTCATCGCCAGTCACTCCACGCACTGGCGCCTCGACCGCATGCCCGCCGTCGATCGCAATCTCCTCCGCATGGCGGTCGCCGAGTTGCTCGGCTTTAAGTCCACGCCCTTTCCCGTGGTCATCAACGAGGCCATCGAGATCGGCCGCCGTTACTGCGCGCCCGAGTCCATCAACTTCCTCAACGGCGTCCTCGACTCCATCGCTCGCAGCCTCATCGCAGCGAACAGAGATTAGGGAACAGGGAAACAGTCGCTGATTTCCTGAATCAGAAATTCACACCATAAAGAAGGTCATCATAAATGAAGGTCATCCTGAGCGAGTTTCGGCGCTCAACTGCGCCAAAACGAGTCGAAGGACCTGCATTGATGCCGTCGCATTTTGCGCGATTGAGCGCCGCCGCACTTCATTCTCTCTGTCTTGGCTCCGCGAGCCTTCTACTACCTATTGGCTACTGGCTACTCCCTGCGTTCTCGTCCCTCAGTCCCTTACCTGCTAATCTGGATGCTGTGATCCCCCGTGCCCGCGTGAGAGGAATGCTCGCGTTAGCCTCGCTTCTGGCTTTCCCGCTCGCAGCATGCCACCGGGAAGAGAGTGCCGTGGAGCGCGCGGCTCACGAGGCCAAATCGGCTGAGCAGCATTCTCAGGCCACGCAGTCCGAACTGGACCAGGAACGCGCCCAACTGGCGCAGATTCCGCTGCCGACCAAGAGCCTGTATATCGATATTCACGACCCCGCCGCATGGGACAACCCGTTTCTGTCCGTAGGCCCTGACACCGTCAACCTGCGCATCCTGCTGCCCGACGCCAATCCCAGCCCCGTGGGGCAGGGAAGTCTGCTGCGTCCCGTGGCCGCGCGGCGTCAGGAGCTGGAACTGCGCCTCGACGATCTCGACAAGGCCGTGGTCGCCATTCCGGCCGGCGCGTGGCGCTACGGCCGCGTGGTGGCTGTCGCGGAGTCGCCTGAAGCCATGCCCAGGGATCGCCCTATGGTGCGGCGCAACGTGGAGTCCGTCATCCGTAAGTTGAACGACCTCGGCGTCGTCGTGGAAGAATGGCCCTCGCGCTGAGTGTCCCCCTCCGTAGTCAACAAGAGAGACGGTTTTTGCGCCAGAAATAGCCGGGTGCCCCGGGCCGGGGTCCCCACGAGTAGGTCCACGCTCGTGGGGCGGAGGTCTCGATTTTGAGACCCGGGATGGCACAAACCTCGACCGTCTTTTGTCGATTCAGCACGAACCTGGTTGCCCCATCCTAACGGCGCTTTTGTTTTTGCCGTTAGGGTGGGATCGCACGCGCCCGCGGTCTCCGCTAACGCCGCTATCGCGCCCCGAACCCGCGATTTTTGTCCGTTGGCGGGATGGAGCGCCAAACGCAGCCGAGGGGCCTGCATTTATTCTTCAATGAATTTCCCACTCGCCACACAAACCAACCACCCCTGATCACTGACCACTCACCCCTGAATCCGCTACCATTCCAGCGTGAGCCATTCTCCCTTTTCTATCCTTGCCAAACCTGAACCGCCCGAGCACGAACACTTTGCGGCGCACCGCGAGCTCGCAGCGCTCCTGAAAAAATCGCTGCGCGCTCCACTCCCTCCCGATCTTGTCCGCTTCGATCTCGGTGCGCGGGCGCTTTACGCCACCGATGCATCGAACTACCGCCAGCTTCCCATCGGCGTAATCTTTCCACGCGACGCGGGCGACGTTGCCGCCGCGCTGGCCGCCTGCCGCGCCATGGGAGCCGCGGTGCTGCCGCGCGGAGCGGGCACCAGTCTCGCCGGTCAATGCGTCAACGTAGCCGTGGTTTTTGATTACTCGCGCTACATGCATGCGCTCACTTCCATCGATGCGGCGGCAAAACTGGCCTGCGTCCAGCCCGGCATCGTGCTCGACCGGCTGCGCGATGCCGCGGAAATGCACCACCTCACCTTCGCGCCCGACCCCGCCACGCACTCCCGCTGCACCCTCGGCGGCATGATCGGCAACAACAGTTGCGGCGTACACGGTCTGCTCGGTGGCAAGGTTGTCGACAACGTGGAATCGCTCGACGTTGTCCTCTACGACGGCACGCGCATGACCGTCGGCGCCACTTCGGCCGCCAAGCTCAATGCGCTCATTAACTCCGGCGGGCGCGTGGGCCACGTTTACGCCGGCCTGAAGCGGATTCGCGATCACTACGGCACGCTCATTCGCCAGAAGTTTCCACGCATTCCGCGCCGCGTTTCAGGCTACAACCTCGACCAGCTGCTCGACGAAAATCATTTTCACGTGGCGCGCGCCCTGGTCGGCTCTGAAGGCACCTGCGCCAACATCGTCTCGGCCAGGCTCAACCTCACGTCGAGCCCTCCCTGCCGCGTTCTCACCGTCTTTGGATTTGGCGATCCGTTCTTGGCCGCCGACGCCGTTCCCCTGGCCCTCGAACACAAGCCCATCGGCCTCGAAGGATTCGACTATCTGCTGGTCGAATTCATGCGCCGCAAAGGCCTGGCATTGCGTGAACTCGATCAGCTCCCTCCCGGCGTCGGATTTCTGCTCTTCGAGGTCGGTGCATCCACCGAAGAAGAGGCACGCGCCAAAGCCGGCGCCGTCGTCCGCGCTTCGCAATCCTGGCCCTCTCCGCCCGCCGCCCACATCTGCACGCCCCAGGAAGCGGCGTCGGTATGGCATGTGCGCGAGTCGGCGCTGGGCGCCATGGTTTTCGTTCCCGGCGAACCCGACCGCTGGGAAGGCTGGGAGGATGCAGCCGTTCCCCCCGCCAGTCTGGGAAAATATCTGCGCGCCATCAACAAGCTCATGGCTGGGTACGGCTATCGCAGCCCGCTCTACGGCCACTACGGGCAGGGCTGCGTGCACACCCGCATCAACTTCGATTTTCGCAGCGCTGAGGGCGTGCGCCGCTTCCGTGAGTTTATCGATCGCGCCGCGGAAGTGGTGCTCCAGTTCGGCGGCTCGCTTTCCGGCGAGCATGGTGACGGCCAGTCGCGCGCTGCGCTGCTGCCCAAAATGTTCGGGCCCGATCTCATTGAAGCCTTTCGCCAATTCAAGAAGCTTTGGGATCCTGACAACCGCATGAACCCCGGCAAGCTCTCCGATGCGGTGCGCGTCTACGATCCGGTTGAGAACCTGCGCTTCGCTTCGAGTGACGGTGACTCCGCGCCCGCTGCCCCTTCCCATTCCTCCGCTGC
>JASHQH010000158.1 GCA_030037635.1 Acidobacteriaceae bacterium | reverse complement strand
CCGTTCGCATCAAGGTCGTCACCCCGCTCGACGTCAGGCTTCCTGATGGCCGGTCGATTTCCGGCGAAACTCTCGACGTCTCCAACGGTGGCGCCAGCATCCGCCTCGCTGAAGCTTTCCAGGTTGCACCCCAGTCCGAGTTGCGCCTGGCATTCCCCATTCGCGCACCGGCCATCGATCTGCCCGCTACCGTCGTCTCGCAAGATGGATCGGTGCTGCGCGTTCGTTTTCAAAACCTCGCCATCGCTGAGCAGGAAGCGCTCACCGTGGCTCTCTACTCCCGCGCCGATGCCTGGCTCGGCTGGGGCGAAGCCCGCCGGCCCGATAACGTCCTCCGCAGTCTCTTCCGCATCTTCCAGATTTCCATGCGTGGTCTCATGGCCACGTTCCTCAGCATCTTCGGCGGCGGCGAAAGCCGGGAGCGCAAACCTGCTTCTCTTTCCATCACCCCTTCCGTGCTGATTTTCGTCGCCCTGGCCGCGCTCGCGTCCGGCGCGCGCTTTCTCCACGCGCAAGTGCTTCCGCCTGGCGCCACTAACTCCGTTGACACCGCCAACCCCGCATACTCCGCTGTCTCACCCGGTCAATACCACGACACCTTCACGCTCGCCGATGCCGGAGCCGGGCCAATCGAGCTCCACGGCACAGACACCACGCGCAGCATCGCATTCTCGCTGACGCAAACCCACCTGCCGCGGACGGCAACAATTCACGTCTACTACGCTTTTTCGCCCAGCCTCCTCCCCCAGCTAAGCCATCTCCAGCTGCTGATGAACGGCACGCTGTTCGCCACCATCCAGCCCAAACCCGGCGCGTCGGGCGGCTCCGACAGTCAGGAGTCTGAAGCCGAATTCGACATCCCTCCCGAACTGCTGATGCGCAACAACACCCTCAGCTTCGAGTTCATCGGCCACCACACCACCACCTGCGAGGATCCGGCCAACACCGCGCTGTGGGTGCGCGTGCAGCGCAACACCTTCATCGATATCCGCGGCGACGATTTGCCCCTGGCCAACGACCTCAAGCAGCTTCCCCTGCCGCTGGTCGACCCTGCGGTCATTCCGCCGCTCAGTGTTCCCGTCGTCTTTCCCACTGCGCCCTCTTATCAAGCCATTCAAGCCGCGGGAATCGTCGCCGGCTATTTCGGCCTCATCGCAGAGAACCGGCCCGTGCGCTTTCCGGTGCACATCGGCGCCATCCCGGCCGGCAACGCCATCGTGATTGCCGAAAATCCGGCCGGCCTTCCCGCCGGATTGAATCTTTCCCCCGTCAAGGGCCCCACTGTAGCCATGGGCCCCAACCCCAACGATCCTGACAGCAAGATTTTGATCCTGACCGGCAGCGACGCCAAAGAGTTATTGATCGCGGCCCAGGCCGTCGCCATGCGCAGCGACATGCTTAACGGCTCGCAGACCACCATCGACTCTCTCCAGTTGCCCGGCAAGCAGGCGCCGGATGCCGCTCCGCGCTGGGCGCCCACCGATCGCCCCATCGCGCTCGGAGATTTTGCCTCGGCCGAACAGCTCCAGGGCGACGGCAGCGCTCCGCTGAACGTCTACTTCCGCGTCCCGCCCGATCTCTACTACGGCCCCGACAGCCCTGACGCGATTCTGCACCTGGCCTACCGATACAACTCCATCTCCATTGGCCCCGAATCCAGCCTCCAGGTGCGCCTCAATCGTGCCTTCCTGGGCTCCGTTCCTCTCAGTCCCGCCCAGGAAGCCTCGCGCCAAACGCAGGCTGAGATCGCGGTTCCCGTCGTTACCCTGCGCCCTTTCTCCAACTCTCTCTCCTTCGACTTCGCCTTCCCGTTGCCGAGGAAAAGCGGCTGCGCAGACACCACCCCCGCCAACCTGCAGGGCAGCATCCTGAGCGATTCCTTTCTCGACTTGCGCCCCTATCCGCATTGGGCGCCCATGCCCAATCTCGAAATCTTCGCCAATGCCGGTTTCCCGTTCACCCGCGTCGCTGACCTGAGTGAAACCACCGTGGTTTTGCCACCCGCGCCCACCCAGCAGGAAATCGAAACGTTCATCACCCTCATGGGCCACTTCGGACGGCAAACCGGCTTTCCCGGCTTGCGCGTCACCGTGGCCGGCCCCGATGCCCTGCACGCCGGCGCTGCCACCGACTTCCTCATCATCGGTTTCGGCGACGATCAGCCTGCCTTCAACCAACTGGGAACGCGTCTGCCGGTTTCTCTCGGCAGCGGACAAATTCAGGTGCGCGACACCGAGGGCTTCTTTGCTCGGCTGCGCAGCCGCCAGTGGTGGAAGCTCCAGCCGGGCGAGCACATCGAGTCCGGCGAGCTGACTGCCGGCGGCACGCCCGACGCCATCATCGAAGGCATCCAGTCTCCCTACGATCCTGCCGGCAATCGCAGTATCGTCGCCATTCACCTCAAGGATGCAACTGCCTTCGCCCCGTTCATTGACACCTTTCTTCAGGTGCAGCAGGCCGGCGACATCTCCGGTTCCGTCGTGGTCCTGCATGGAACCCAGTTTCGCTCTTTCCGCATCGGCTCTGCGGTCTATCACGTGGGTGTATTGCCGCGCTGGGTAATGGTGAAGCTGTGGGCCGCAGAATATCCCTGGGTGATTGCCCTGGTTGCCATCTTCCTTTCCTTCCTGCTCGCCATCTGGATGCGCCAGTGGTTGCGCGCCCGAGCCCGTGCCCGCCTGACAGTGGTCTAAACCCGATCGCCATCCTTGCTTGTCACCCCCCGCATCCGCACTGCCGTCGCTTCGCTCGACGCAACTCATTGATTTACCGTCCCTTGCTTCCCCGCTCATTTGCTCCCTGCCTTTTGCAGATAATTTCCCCGCTTGGCCGCACAATCGTTTCATGCTGGATAAATCCAAATCCGTAGACTCGGGTCCCAAATTCAGGCGCCAGGCGTTTTTCCGGACCCCCTGCCGGACGAGAAATAAATCAAGAAGGTCTGTTTTTTATACCCCCGGGAGGTATGTTTTGGCGTATAACTATTTTATTTTCAATGAAACGACTCGAAAAAATGGACCGAAAAACGACAAAAACGGTTCAAAATGCAGCGCCCGGGAGCCAAATCAGCCACAATTCCGCCTGTTTCGCGCCGTCGCTGGTCAAATTCGGTCGCGCTCTGAACCCGTCGCGCGAATCTTCAACCAGCAAGTGCGAAAACTTAACAAAATTAATAATTGTAGTTGATGTTATCAATAAACATGGATACGATCCGTATTGAAAGAGAGAATCTCGATTTTAACCATGCCCGAAACCCCCAAAACCGCCTTCGACTGGCAAGAACTGCTCCGCATCGCCCAGGGCGCGCCCTTGGTCATCGAGCGCGTCCGTATCCCCGAGAAGCAGATCGCCGTCGAAGGCCAGTTCACCCTCCCCCAGCTCGCCCAGCTCAGCCTTGAAGACCAGGTCTTCGTCACCGCCTTCCTCCGCTCCCACGGCACCATCAAGGAGATGGAGCAAACCTTTGGCGTCAGCTACCCCACCATCAAGGCCCGCCTCAACCGCATCGCCAGCCGGCTCGAGTTTGTCGAAACCGTCGACCATGTCGAAACCAACCGGGCGCCCTCCCGCACCGAGGTGCTGGAACGCCTGAAAGCCGGCGAGATTACCGCCGCCGAAGCCATTCGCGCCCTGGAGGCCCTTAAGTGACTCCCAACTTCGCCGTTCTGCAGGTTGAAGCGCCGCATTTCCGCATGCCGCGCCTCTGGCTGCCGCTTTTCCTGCTCTGGATTCCCGTCATCCTGCTTTCACCCATCATCTTTCTCGTCATCTTCGGCCTCTCGATGGCCGGCCAGGTCAGTCCCTGGCGCGCCATCGCCGTTTTCTGGGCCATCACGTGCAGCCTGCCCGGAACTCACGTCCACGTCAGCACCCACGAAGCCAAGGTCCTTGTGCGCATCTTGTAACGGCCGGCATTCGTGCCCGCAACCAGCAGGGGAATTCAATCCCGCATCGGAGAGATCGCCATGAACGAAAATCGCCGCCAGATTTTGGAAATGCTTGCCGCCGGCAAGATCACCGCCGACGAAGCGGAGAAGTTGCTTGCCGCGCTCGAGCCCGACTCCACCGTAACCGCGCGCCAGTTCACTGCGGCCGCGCCCGAAGGCTGGAACGACCCTCCCCCCAAAAACCGCGCCAAATATCTGCGCGTGCTGGTCGAAGCCAATGAAAAGGGCGAGCCCACCACCGTCAACGTGCGCGTGCCCATGCAACTGCTGCGCGCAGGCGTCCGTCTGGCCAGCCTCATTCCCAAGCAGGCGCAGGAGCAGTTGGACGAAAAGCTCAGCGCCCACGGCGTGCCGCTCACGGTCTCGCAAATCAAGCCGGAGAATCTCGAGGAGCTGATCGATCACCTCGAAGATCTCTCCGTCGACGTCGACGCCAAGGAAGAGAAGGCCAAGGTGAAGGTCTTCTGTGAATAAGACAGGGAGTAGCCAGTAGCCAAGAGGGTATAGAAAACCTCAAAGCAGCAAGCCTTTTCTGCTCCCTATTCCCTATTGGCTACTCCCTGCCTTTACCCGCTTCTGCGGCTGCATCGGCACCACCTGCACGGTCACGTCGCGCACCTCCGACAGGAAGCGGTTGAGCACCGAGCCGCGCCAGAGAATGTCCCAGCGCGACCGCGCCGACTGCCCAAACACCACGTGGCTGATGTTTTCCTGCTGCGCAAAGCGGATGAGCGCGTCGGATACGTTGCGATCGGTAAGCATCACCACCCTCGCGCCCAGGTCCCGCGCCATCCGCTGGTACTCCTCCAGGCGGTGGTACGCCTCCGGGTCGCCGTGGCCCTTATCGTCGGGGCGGGTCACGTACACCGCGTACCAGTTGCTCGCCAGGCGCCCGGCAATGCGCGCGCCCACGCGCAGCAGCCGCTCCGTGCCCGGCCGCGTGCTCAGGCACACCATCACCTTCTCCGGAATCGGCGCCTGCTCCAGCCCCTGGATGCGCCGGTACTCGGCAGCCGCGCTGCCCACCTGCTCCGCCGTGGTGCGCAGCGCCAGCTCGCGCAGCGTATTCAGGTTGCCCTTGCGGAAAAAGTTGGCCAGCGACTGCTCCACTTTATCCGGCGCGTAGATTTTTCCCTGGCGCAGCCGGTTGCGCAGTTCGTCCACCGTCACGTCCACGTTCACCACTTCGTCGGCGCGCTTGAAAAAGCTATCGGGAACGGTCTCGCGAATGGTCGTGCTGGCCGAGCGGCTGACCGCATCGTTCAGGGTTTCAAGGTGCTGGATGTTTACCGCGGTCATCACGTTGATGCCCGCC
>JASHQH010000157.1 GCA_030037635.1 Acidobacteriaceae bacterium | reverse complement strand
TTCCACCTCGGCAGCGGACACGCTCTCGTCCTTGATCAGGAGGAATTCTGCGAGCCACTCCCTTTCTTCTGGAGGAAGCTGGCGGGCTTCGTCAAGGAGTCTTTGCGCGTTGGGGCTCATGACGGAATTGTAGCGCGATTCAGATTTGGGGGCATTGATTCCCCGGTCTCAAAATCGAGACCGGGGGCACCCGGCGCTTCAGCGGGATCGGCCAGCCTTGTGGGCAGAAGCCTTCCGAGCTACCTACTGGTTTCTTTGTGGCGCTGTCTCTCCTCTGCGTCATTCTGGGCTTTGATGAAGTTGGCGATCTTGTCGCACTTCGCCACATACTTTGGTCCCAGCTTCGGATCGTTTCGGAAGGTGTGGTCGTCATTCTGAACCGAATCATAGCCATCCGCGTAGCACTGGTCCAGAGTGCGGGCGGCCGAAGCTCCAAGTCTGAGCCGCGTGCCTTCTACGTACGCCGTGTGCAGTCGGTCGTTCAGATCCCGGGCTTGCTTAGTCACAGTCAAATTAAAATTCGCTTCGTCTTTTGCGCGGGCATCCCGGTCAGCCTGGGTCTCGCATCCGGTGCTGAGCATGAGCGTAGCTAATGCGGCGATTGGAATGATGCGAACCACTTGATACTCCCTTCTTGCCCTATTGGGTGTACCAGAAGTGGGTTTGAATGTCTGTGATGTCTGCTGGGCCGCCTCTTTTGATTTGGTCATTTGCGAGGGGGAGGGTCCTAGATCAAAGGGATAAAGGAGAATCAGCGAGGTCCTTCGCCCCTACGGGGCTGGTTAGCTTTATGCGTAGCTTTCCCCGGGTTACGTCCTCTGGGACTTCACCCGGGGCTATTTTCGTCTCTCCGAGACTCTTTACGGAGGCAAGATTGGTGCGCGCGGACTTCGGGTGATGGGTTGGCTGATTCGAGAAAAGCAATCTCGGATCCTTCCGCTTCGGTCGCGGCAGCGACGTCGACGTCAGGACGACATGCCGTTTGAGTGCGGAGCAAGGCGCGTGAGTTACTACTCCGCGTTGTCGATCTGGGCCCTCTGCAGCTTGTCGGAGTAGTCGACGTAGACGGCTTTCCAAGTGGTGAAGAAGTCGAGGGCGCCGAGGCCTTCGCGATGGCCGTTGCCGGTGTGCTTGACGCCGCCGAAGGGCAGATGCACCTCGGCGCCGATGGTGGGCGCGTTGATGTAGGTGATGCCGGCTTCGAGGTCGCGCATGGCGGCGAAGGCGCGGTTGACGTTGCGCGTGTAGAGCGAAGTGGACAGGCCGTAGTCGATGGAGTTGGCGATCGAGACGGCCTCTTCGAAGGTTGAGAATTCCATGAGCGCGACCACGGGACCGAAGACCTCTTCGCGGGCGAGGCGCATCTGCGGGGTGACGCCGGCGAAGACCGTGGGCTCAAAGAATGTGCCGTTGGCATAAGGGCCGGAGGTCAGCGCGTGGCCGCCGCAGAGGAGCTCCGCGCCTTCGCTTTTTGCAATTTCGACATAACGTTGAGAGGTCTCAATCTGCGCGGCATTCACCTGCGGACCGACTTCGACGGATTCATCGAGACCGTTGCCGATTTTGAGCTTTTTGGCGCGCGCGACAAACTGCGCCGTGAATCGCTCCGCGATCCCATGTTGCAGAAGAATCCTGCTCGTTGCAGTGCAGCGCTGGCCGGTGGTGCCGAAGGCGCCCCAGAGCGCGCCGTCGAGGGCGAGGTCGAGATTGGCGTCGTCGAGGACGATCTGGGCGTTTTTGCCGCCCATCTCGAGCGAGACCTGCTTGAAGGTGGCGGCGGCGCGCTGCGCTACCTGGGAACCAACGTCGCTCGACCCGGTAAAGCTGATGGCGCGGACATCGGGGTGCTCGACCAGCGCAGCGCCGGCGGTTGAGCCGCCTCCGCTGACGATGTTGACCACGCCCGGCGGCAGGCCGGCGTCGACCAGCGCCTGGACCAGGTTGTAGGTGGAGAGCGGGGTGTCGGTGGCCGGCTTGATGACGCAGGTGTTGCCGGCGACGAGGGCGGGAAGAAGCTTCCAGCTGGGGATGGCCATGGGGAAGTTCCAGGGCGTGATGAGGCCGACTACGCCAACGGGCATGCGGACCGACATGGCGAACTTGTCGGGCAGCTCGCTGGGGGTGGTGACGCCGAACAGGCGCCTGCCCTCACCGGCCACGTAAAACGCCTCGTCGATGGCCTCCTGGACGTCGCCGCGGGTCTCGGCCAGAACCTTGCCCATCTCGCGGGTCATGTCGCGGGCGTATTTTTCCTTGTTTTGGACGAGATTATTGCGGGCGCGCAATAAGATCTCGGCCCGCTTGGGCGCCGGAACGAGCCGCCAGGAGGCAAAGGCCTTCTTGGCGGCGGCGACGGCGAGAGCCACGTCTTCGGCGCCAGAGGAGGGAAATGCGCCGACGACATCGGAATGTTCGGCCGGGTTGAGGTTGAGGATGGTTTTGCCGCCGGCGGGCGGCAGCCATTGGCCGCCGATGAGGTTCTGATAGGTGGGGTAGGGCATGAAGGCCTCGAGAAACAGGGACTGAGGGACTAAGGACCGAAGATCAGTCGTCTGTCGTCAGTGAGGTTATAGCACTTCTGGCCCGCGCGATGGCGCTGCCGGGCTTGCCGGTACCAGAGTAACGGCGTGGCCCGATGGTGTGAGCACGCACTCCGCCTAAGTGCAGGTTATTCTTAGAGTGCGTTTTCCCGCTGCCAGAGCAGGCTCTCACAATCGAGGACCCCATCTGGCCGTACAATAGATCATTGAGGCAAATCCAACTCTCAAGTTTTTTTGAGGTCGATTCGATTTTTCCATGTCGTTGAACGGTTACGCTTCGCGCTCTTCGCGGTCCCATGGGATTCGCTCGCTATTCAGCATGTTTTCCAGCGATTTGGCCATCGATCTGGGCACCGCCAACACGCTGGTTTACGCGGCCGGAAAAGGCATCGTGGTGAATGAGCCTTCCATCGTGGCCATCAATAAGGTGACCGGCGACGTGGAGGCGGTGGGCAAAGAGGCCAAGGAGATGCTGGGACGCACGCCCGGCAACATTGTGGCCATCAAGCCTATGAAGGACGGCGTGATTGCCGACTTCAAAGTCACCGAGAAGATGCTGAATTACTTCATTCAGAAGGCGCATAACCGCAAGATGCTGGTGCACCCGCGGATTGTGATCGGTGTGCCTTCAGAGATCACGCAGGTGGAGAAGCGCGCCGTGGAAGACTCGGCCTATCGCGCCAAGGCAAGCGAAGTGTACCTGGTGGAGCAGGCCATGGTAGCGGCGATTGGCGCCGGGCTGCCGATTACGGAACCTTCGGGCAACATGGTGGTGGACATCGGCGGTGGGACGACGGACATTGCCGTGATTTCGCTGAGCGGCATCGTTTATTCGCGGTCAGTGCGCATGGCCGGCAACCAGATGGATGAGGCCATCACGAATTATCTGAAGAGGAAATACAATCTGCTGATCGGCGAGAGGACCGCGGAGCAAATCAAGATCGACATCGGATCGGCATTTCCGCTGGACAAGCCGCTGACGATGGAGATCAAGGGGCGCAACCTGATTGAGGGCGTGCCCAAGACGATCACGGTGGACGACAGCGAGATTCGCGAGGCGCTGGGCGAGTGCATCGCGGTGATCATGAACGCCATTCGCGTGGCATTGGAGCGCACGCCGCCGGAGCTTTCGGCCGATATCAGCGACCGGGGCATTGTGCTGACAGGCGGGGGCGCGCTGATCAAGAATCTTGACAAGCGTATTCGCGAGGAGACGGGGCTGCCGGTTTCGGTAGCCGACGACCCGCTGGCTTCAGTGGTGCTGGGCACGGGCAAGATGCTTTCGGATTTCAGGCTGTTGCGCAAGATCAAAATTGATTGAAAAGCAGGGATTCGGGATTGGGGAACAGGGATTAGAAAACGGCGCCCACGCAGCAGTGCTTAAGAGCAGGTGACACCTTAAGGTTTCGGGCCCTATTCCCGATTCTCTAATCCCTATTCCCTGGTTTGCTATGGAATCGCTTCTCGAACGGTATCGGAATCTCGTGGTGCTGCTGGCCATTCTGGTGGCGCAGATCGTCGGATTGGCAGTGCAGGTACGCCGGACCAGTGCCGGCGTGAATACCCTCGACTCATCCGATGCCAGCGGCGTGCGGCTGATCCGGCTTTGGGCGAACACGGTGGTTTCGCCGCCGGAGCGCTTGATTCACTCCGGCTTTGGCCTGTTTGCAGGCGCATGGACCAACTATATTGATCTTCGCCATGTGCGCGCGCAGAACCGGGATCTGAAGCAGACGGTGGACCGGCTGCGGCTGGAAGAGGCGGCGCTGCTGGAAGACGCGCGCCAGGGCCAGCGGCTGGAGGCGTTACTCGGCTTTCAGGAAAAGTACATTTACACGACGGTGGCGGCGCAGGTATACGGCACCAGCGGCAGCGACCGGTCGCATGTTTTTTACATCGACAAGGGCGCCCGCGACGGGCTGAAGCCGGACATGGCAGTGATCACGCCGGACGGGATTGTGGGCAAGGTGCGTGACGTGTTTTCGCACACGGCGCAGGTTCTGGCTGTGAACGATACCAGCAGCGGCGCGGGAGTGATTCTGGAGAGCACGCGCATTCGCGGCATCCTGCGAGGCGACGTCAGCGGGCGGCTCGAAGTGGTGGGCATCCTGGCCGATGAGCGCATTCATCCCGGTGAGAAGGTGCTGACCGCGGGCGGGGATCTCATCTTTCCGCGCGGCCTGCCTGTGGGTGTGGTGGAGAAGGTGGTTCGCGATCCCGACCGGGACGCATTTATCGATGTGATGGTGAGGCCGGCCGCGCATCTTGAACGGCTGGATGAGGTGCTGGTAATCACCTCGACCGAACCGCGCTTTTCGCCGCAGCAGCAGCAAGATCTTTCTGTGAGCGCAGCCGAAGAGGAGTCCGTTCCCGCGGCTGTGAAGGACCAGATGAAGGCATCGGAGATCATGGCTGAAAAGCTGCCGGGCCTCATCGATCCCAACCTGGCTCCCGATCAGCAGCCGCTTCACGACAGCAGCAATCCCAATCCGGTTGTCCAGCCGCCTCAGCCGTTGCACCCGGACCGGTTCTCGCCCGGCTCCGCGCCGGATGACGTTCCTGAACCCGACGCCGGCTCTCCGCCCGATGCGCAGCCCAGGAAGCCCTCCGCTTTGCCATCCGCCAATGGCGGCAGTACGCTGCCGGGGTCGAATTCCACGCCGGAAGCGACGCCCCAGAGGAATCTATAGTCATGGCTTTGCTCGGCGCCGACCTCCGGCGTGACCTGGAGATCCACCGTTATCCGCTGTTGGTTTATACGCTGGTCCCACTGACTGCGCTGGTATTGCAGGCCTGGTTGCCGCGCGTGGTGGGGCGCTATGACTGGTTTGACCTGCCGCTGGTGATCACGATTTACTTTGCGCTGGGGCGGCGCAGCCCCATCCAAGGCACTCTCATGGGCGCGGCCATGGGCCTGTTCGAAGATGCGCTCAGCCATAATGCCATCGGCATCAACGGCATCGCCAAGACAGTGGTCGGATTCCTGGCCGCGTCGGTGGGCATCCGCATCGATGTGGAGAATACCACCGTCCGCATCCTGCTCACCCTTGGGCTCTCTCTGTTCTCGAGCGCACTCTATCTGTTTGTGAACCGTTTCCTGCTGGACCTGGCCACGGAGTGGAGCTGGTTGACTGAGCTGTTGCGCGCAGTAGGCAACGCATTGATTGCCGTAGTGCTCTTTCCGCTGCTTGACCGTCTGCAAAGCAGGGACTGAAAAGCACGGATTAGGGAACAGGGACTAAGGGAGTAGGGACTAAGGTACTGCCGGGCTGGGGCGCGAGAATGTGGACTCGCGGTATTCTTGAGGATATTGAAGTCATGACGTCGAACAGCAGTGGCCGCGGAGAGAAGCTTTCCACAGTCAAGTTGACCGTGGTCCAGTACGGGATTCTGTTCCTGATGCTGGGGCTGGCCGCCGGCTTGTGGCGCCTGCAAGTACTGAACGTGTCGAACTACCGCGTTCTTGCCGAACAAAATCGCATTCGCAAAGAACCGATCCTGGCCCCGCGGGGCAAGCTCTTCGATCGCGAAAACCGCATTGTCGTCGACAACTATCCGTCAGTCTCCTGCTATCTGGTTCGCGAGCAAAGCAAGAACATCGAAGCGGATCTGCCGCTGATTGCGAAGGGCCTCAACCTTGACCTGGATCAACTGCGCGCCACGCTACGCCGGTATCGCACCCAGCCCGGTTATCAGCCCATCCCGATCAAGCAGGACGTGACGGCCGACGAGCAAGCCTTTATTGCGGCTCACCGCAACGAGCTGCCGGAACTGGAAACCGTGGACGAAGAGCGGCGGCTGTATCCCCGCGACGGGTTTGCCGCACACCTGATCGGCTACGTGGGCGAGGTGAGCGAAGACGACCTGAACAACCCCCGTTTTGCCTACTATGAGCCGGGCGACGTGGTGGGCAAAGCCGGCGTGGAGGAAACCTACGACGCACTGCTGCGCGGGCAGGACGGGAGCCGCGAGGTGATCGTGGACAGCCACGGACGCGAGGTGGGCTACTTCGGTATTGAGCACGCGGTGCCCGGCCAGGACCTGCGGCTCACCATCGATAACGATCTGCAGCGCGCTGCCGAGCTGGCCCTGGGCGACCGCAATGGCGCCATCGTGGCCATGGATCCGCGCAACGGAGACATTCTGGCGCTGGTCTCCCGGCCCAGCTTCGATCCCAATGATTTCGCGGTCAAGATCGACCGCGCCGATTGGAACAAGCTCATCACCGACCCCGACCATCCTCTGATGGACAAGGCCATCCAGGCGCAGCTGGCGCCGGGTTCAACGTTCAAGATTCTTATGTCGGTGGCTGGCTTGCAGGAAGGGATTGCGCAGAACATGCATATCGTGTGCAACGGCGGATGGGGTCCTTATGGCTACTTCCATCACTGCGACGAGCACCACGGTCCGGTGGACATTCATAACGCGATTCCTTATTCCTGCGACACGTTCTATTACATGCTGGGCGACAAGCTGGGCATCGATCGCATCGTGAAATATGCTGATGCTTTCGGTTTCGGGCAGAAGACGGGCATCGATCTTCCCGGTGAACAGTCCGGACTGATGCCCTCGCCCGATTGGTTGATCAAGAGCTTTCATCATCGCTGGTATCCCGATGAGACCCTCGACGTGTCCATCGGCCAGGGAGCCACCGAAGTCACGCCCATCCAGCTGGCACGCATCATCGGGGGCATCGC
>JASHQH010000156.1 GCA_030037635.1 Acidobacteriaceae bacterium | reverse complement strand
CGCACATCTCGCTCACGCGCGACGGCGCCGTTCTTTGGAGCGGAATCGCCGATCTCGCTCCCGAAAAAACCTGGTCCCATGCCCTCCCCAGCCGCGCAGGCTCAGGCAAGCTCACCTTTGAGTTGCGCTCCAGCTCCGGTCAGCTCCTGCTCGCGCAAACCGAGGGTCAGTACGACTGGGATCCGGAATCTTCCGTTACCACCGGCCCTCAACCGGCCGCGCATCCGCCCGCGCCCCAGAACCGATCCGAAGACGACTGGCTCGAAATCGGCCGCGATGAAGAGTTGAATGGCGCCTCCTTGCTTGCGCTTTCCACTTACCGCCAGGCCCTCGATCGCTATCCGCTCAGCCAGTCGCTCGCCATCGCCGCCGGCAGATTGTCCGCATCGCTCCAGCAATACGACGATGCCGCGCGCCT
This sequence comes from Acidobacteriaceae bacterium, assembly GCA_030037635.1. Classification (GTDB taxonomy): domain Bacteria; phylum Acidobacteriota; class Terriglobia; order Terriglobales; family Acidobacteriaceae; genus Telmatobacter. The sequence continues at coordinate 2,140 of JASHQH010000156.1, read as the reverse complement.
GCTCCGCCCCGCCCACATGCGCGACACGCCCAACTCCGAAATCGCTTACTACCTCGGAATCGCCGAAGAAGGCTTGGGCGATCTGCGCGCTGCGCGTGCTTCCTACGAAATCGCCTATCGCCAGGCCGGTTTCCGCGCCCCCGCCGCCATTCTCCTTGCCGAAATGGACGCCCGCCAGGGCGACCTCAAAGGCGCCGCCATCCTCCTCCGCGCCGCAGTCGCGGCTCAGCCGGCCAATCTGCGCGCCGCTGAAGAGTTGGAAGCCGTCCTCCGCGCCCAGGGCGCACTGTCTGAAGCCGATGAGCTCGCGCGCCGCGGCCTCGCCGCCGATCCCGCCGGCGATTTTCTCAAAGCCGACACCGGCCGTCCCGATCTCGCGCACCTCGCCGCCGATCCCGATCGCGTTCTCCGCGTCGCCGCCCAATTCATGCGCCTCTCGCTCTACGCCAACGCTCTCCATCTTCTCGATCGCAACTACCCGGCCGTCCCTTCGGACCAGAGCGAACCCGGCTCCGTGCTCCCCCAATCGCATCCCATGGTCCGCTACTATGCAGCCTGGTGCCATCAGAAACTCGGCGACGCTCAGCCCGATTGGCGTGCCGCATCCCGGCTCTCAACCAGCTACATCTTTCCCTCTTCTCCCACCGATCGCATCGTGCTCCAGGCTGCCCTCGCCGCCGATCCCAACGATCCCACCGCCCACTTTCTCCTCGGCACGCTCTTCTTCTCCAAGGGCTTGACCCAAGCGGCCATGACCCACTGGTCTCAGGCCAAGCGTCTCGACCCGCATCGCCCGGTCCTCGATGCCGATATCGGCGACGCTCTGCTCCGGCTCGACAACCATCCTCAGGCCGCCCTTGCGTCCTTTCGCGACGGCCTGCGCAACGACCCTCAAAATCCCGAGGTCTACGCCGGACTCGACTCAGCCATGAGCGCATTGAACCTGCCCGCCTCCGATCGCGCTGCCGCCCTGGCGCAATATCCCGCCGCCGATGCGCCGCAATCCACCATGCCACCCCGTCTCGTCTTTCAGCTCGCGCTCACGCGCGCTGAAGCTGGCGAGTTCGCGTCCGCACTGGCGCTTTTCAACGGCCGCTTCTTTCCCGGCGAAGAGGGCGGAATCTCCTCCGTTGCCGTCAGGTTCGAAATCCAGCGCATGCAGGCCGCCGCATGGGCTCAATCCGGCAACTGCGCCGCCGCTCTCGATTTTCTTTTGAGCCCGCAAACCACCCACAGCCTCCAACAAGCCTCTGCGCGCGATGATTTTCAACTGGCTTCCATCGCCGGTGCCTGCGGGCAAAACGCCCAGGCCAAATCTCTCCTCGAAAAAGCCGCAGCCGGCCGCGATTCCTCTGACTTGGTTTGGGCCATCCAGGCCGAACAGGCTCTGGGAATAGGCAACGCTGAGACTGCACACAACCGCCTCACCGGCGCGCTTGCCGCAGCCCGCGAAAATGCCGGCCTCGGCGACTCATCGCCGCTATGGTGTTATGACACTGCCATGCTCGAGCTCGCTCTCGGTCACAACGAGCAGGCAAGGGAACTGTTCACCCGGGCCCTCATCCTGCCCGACGAGCAGATGTCTCACCACCTTGCCCGCCTCGCGCTCGTTCAGCTTGAGGCGTTTTCGCGGCGCCTGAGCCGCGAGCCGAAATCCTGAGCGAAGCGAAGGATCTGCGAGTTTATCAGCGGACAAGATTCTAACTTGGCCGTTGCGCTCGCGCCGGCGCGCGAGCCAATCGGGTTACAATCGAAGAGGAATCGGGGCGTAGCGCAGTCTGGTAGCGCATCTGCTTTGGGAGCAGAGGGTCGTGGGTTCAAATCCCTCCGCCCCGACCAAATCACGTCCCACGTGCCCGCATCCCCGCCGCGCAACTGCTCTTTCACGCCTCTCCCCCGCGCTTCTTCGCATTCATGCAAATGCTACAATCGTTAGGGTAGATGGCGGCTGTAGTTCAGAGGCAGAACGCCTGACTGTGGCTCAGGATGTCGTGGGTTCGATCCCCACCAGCCGCCCCAATGCGTCCCCGTAATTTCATGTCAAACAGCAGCTTCGCTCTTTCGCCTGACGGTTCGGCTGGCGCCGCGTCCGCGTCCTCCTCCGATCATCCGGCCGCGCCAATCCCCGCCTGGCTCACCT
>JASHQH010000155.1 GCA_030037635.1 Acidobacteriaceae bacterium | reverse complement strand
TGGCGGAGAGGGAGGGATTCGAACCCCCGATACCCTTTCGGGTATGCCGGTTTTCAAGACCGGAGCCATCAACCGCTCGGCCACCTCTCCGCGGCGTGCAGGCTCTCTTTTGATTGTACGGCCCGAGCGTGCGCATTGGGCACATGGGTGGTAGTTGGCCAGGTTGCGCAAGCGCCGCCCGGTTCGCGAGCATGCGTGGCTGACGGGCATCTCCGTTTATTTTCTTGACCACGCGTTCTGGCAGTGATGTACTCTGCCGCTATGTCTCCTCCCCTACGGTGCGTGGTTTTTCTGCGTTCCGCGTGACTTTGCACGCAGCCTGACAGGATAGCGGCACTCGTCCGTCATTGGGTTGCTGTACGCAGCAAGGAGGAACGATGCGGAAAAGATGGTTGACAGCCTTCACGGCGCTGGTGGTGGTTGCGGCAGCGACGGGACTCGCAGCGCAAAGCAATTCGCAGCAGGCTGGGGCAATGCCACCGGGGCATGGAATCAAATGCACCGAATCTGACGGGTCTACGCCTTGCACAAGCGCTCAGGTTTCCGGACTGAACCAGGACATTGCGACTCTGAAACAAACGGCCGGCGATACCAAGCAAACGGTCGGCGATTCGAAACAGGCGGTCAGCGATGCCAAGCAGAACGGCTCCGACGCCAAGCAAGTGGAGAGCGACGCCAAGCAACTGGAAACGGATGCGAAGCACCCTGTGGCCGACGTAAAACAGGCGGTTGACGATGCCAAGCAGGCAGGCAGCGACGTGAAGCAGGCGGTTAGCGACTCGAAGCAGACGAAGTCCGACGCGCAACAGGCGGGAGAGGACGCTCAGCAGGTTCTCGAGGACTTGAAGGGGATCGGATCGCTGCGGCTGAAGTCGCTTGACGGGTCGCTGAATTGCGCGCAAAGCAACGGAACAGCCTGCACGGACATTGAAACCGAGGCGCTGAAAATCTATGCGGCCGAGAAAAAGCCGCCCTTGGACATCATTCGCCAGGTCGATCAAGCCAACAATTAACACAGGCCGGCAGAACGCCGGGCCGAAAGGTGCTACTCCTGGTTTTTGCTCTGTTGACTTGGCGCCTTCTCCGGCGTGGTGAGGGGCTTGGTGATTTCGTCGAGATAATCGGGCGTGCCGTCGACGCGCTCCAGCGCGGGGTAGCGCTCACCACCGTGATAGTCGATGTCGGCCATGGTAACGAATGAATCGGCCTGGACGATGAGATGAATGGGCTCGGTTGTGCCCTTGGCGGCGCGAATGGCGGCCTTCAACGCATCCGAGGCGAAGATCTGCCCGTTGACGGCGATGATTTTTTCGCCGGGGGCAAGGCTTGCCTTGTCAGCAGGGCCGTTCCAGAGGACGTCGCCGATGCTTCCGTCGCCGCCGACGCGCAGCCCGATGGAATACCAGCAATCGAGTCCGCGCGAGCGTGGGCCCGGCTCATTCTCCAAAGTCAGCTCGGTGGCCGTGGGCTTGTCGTTGTAGACCAGCTTGTAGCCTCCCTGCTCGATGCCGGCCAGATCGGCGTGGGGATTGATCTTGTCCACGTGGTCATGCAGGAATGTCGCCCAGTCGTAGGGCACAACCTCATTCAGATCGCGGACCAGCTCGTCGAAGTCGTAGGTGACGATGAGGGGCCCGGTGTTTCCGCCTTTGCCCAGGAAGATTTTCTCGAAGTCACTAAGCGATTTCTTGTCGCCGGTCAGCTTGCGAATCAGCGTGTCGGCGTCGAGCCAAAGCAGTTCGCCTTCCTGGTAGTAATCCTGGCCGCGCCGCCAGTTGTACCACGGACCGAAGAAACGCAGGATGCTGGCGGCGACGGCGGTATCTTCGGTCGAGCGCCAATCGCGTCCCGGCGTGTAGTCGAGTTCAGCGGCAGTGGCTGCCAGCGTATCGCGATATTGAGCTGGAGTCTCAAACCCTGCGCGCGCAGCCAGCACGTCGCCCAGATATTCGGTCATGCCTTCGTAAACCCACAGCAACGCGCCCTGCTGCGGGGTAGCAAAATCCGGCTGATAGAGACCGGCGGGCCGGCGATACTTTCCATTCCATGAATGCGTGAACTCGTGCGGCAACAGGTCGGCGTCGCGCAGTGCGTGCTCGTCGTCGGCGTAGCCTTCCTCGCCCACGCCGTTGTCCGACGATTGACCGTGCTCCAATCCCATACCCCCGGCGACATCAGAGAGCGTGAGCAGAAAGTGGTAGACGTGGTAGTGATGGCAGCCGTAAAGCGCATCGGCTTCGCGCACCAGATTGGCGATGTTGGCGAGAACCGAAGGCCGAAGGTTGGAATCGTCGGGCTGGTCCGAGACCACATCAATATAGTGTTTGGGGGCGATCTCGGGCGCCAGAGGAAACTCGTGGAAGTACTGGCCGGTAATCACAGGCGAGTCCTGAAGCTGCTCAACGTTGGTGACTGCAAACTTGGTGATTGAGCCCGGCGCGGGCACAGGATAGGGACCTGAACTGACCGGGATGAGCGCGGTGCCGATGCCCCAGCCGGCAGGAACTTTGACCGACGGCTGAATGGGAATGTCGCGCACCGGCGTGTTGGCCGGGTAAAGCAGCAGCGTTTCCCATTCCATGGCGGCAAGCTTTTGCGAGACGCGCGAGGTCACGATGCAATCGAGATGAGCGTGGAGGGTGGTGACTCCCTGTGGAACGGTGAGGTGAAACTGGTAGAGGTCGACGTCATCGCGCCGCCAGGGGAGGGTTTGACCGTTGGCGGTGAAGACAACGCCCGTGATTTCGGCTGCCATGCCGTTGGGCATGTGATGGCCGGGAATCCACTTGGGCGTGGTGAGCGCGATGGGACCGGGGGTGACGGGCAGATCGATCTCGGCATGAAAGAGGCGGCGCGGCGCATCGGTCAGGTCGGCGGTAATTTCGATGGGCGGCTTTTGCGCGCGAGCCGGCGGCAACGCAAAGACGGCGAGCAGGGCAAGACCTGCCTGGAGAAAGCGTGGGGAATGGCGCATGAGGCAAAAACTCCTGAGGGTTCAGGGTATCGTATGAGAGAGCCGGCTGTAGAAAATTCGTCGGCCGTGCGCGGCGTCGGGGGCCGAAAATATGACGCCGTTGATGTGAGGACTGTTCAATATGCATTTGAAGCCGATTAAAACAAGAGCCGACTACGAAGCAGCTCTGCGCGAAATCGAGCGTCTGTGGGGCGCCGACGAAGGCACGGCCGAAGGCGACCGTCTCGACGTGCTTGCAACCCTTGTCGAAGCCTACGAAGAATTGCATTTTCCCATCGATATGCCTGACCCAATTGAGGCCATCAAATTCAGGCTGGAGCAGCAAGGCGAGGATAAGAAGGCCTTAATTGGAATTATCGGGAATCGAACTCGCGTTTACGAAATCCTTCACCGCGACCGGCCCCTATCGCTGACGATGATCCGGCAACTCAACAAGCACTTCAGAATACCGGCCGAAGTCCTGATCCGGCCGATGCGGACCCGAAAGAAAAAGAAGGCGGCGTGAGCCGCCGTGGCGAGCGGTCCCGCACCGCCTTTGCCGTCGCCATGTCTTTCCTGATGGCTCCTTTATCCCAGGCGTGTTAGAAACGAGAGCATAAGACCTTATGAGCGCAGGCCAGCCACTGGAATTGGCGCCGCTTTTCGGAGACTACCCGCTCGATCGCGCCTTTGACGAGATGCGCGAGCCTGGCGGCGAGGTGCGTGCGCAGTACCGTGCGCTGGCTGAGACGCTGGCCAGCCTGCCTCCTGACGAATTGGCGCGGCGCAAACAGTCGGTGGATCTCGCGTTCCTGACCCAGGGCATCACATTTACCGTTTACGGCCGCGAGGAGGGCACCGAGCGTATTTTCCCTTACGATCTGTTGCCGCGCCTGATCACGGCGCAGGAATGGGAACGGATCGAGCGCGGGCTTACGCAGCGCATCACGGCGCTGAATCTCTTTCTGCGCGACGTGTATTCCGACGCCAAGATCTTGGCCGATCACGTGGTGCCGCGCGAGCTGGTGTACAGCTGCAGGCACTACCGGCGCCAGATGCGCGGACTGCAGGTGCCGCGGAACGTATACGTCGCGGTAGTGGGCACCGATCTGCTGCGCATGAACAATGGCGAGTTCGTGGTGCTGGAAGACAATCTGCGCGTACCCTCGGGCGTGAGCTACATGCTCACCAACCGCAGGATATTGAAGCGGACATTCCCGCAACTGTTTGCGAGCTACGGCGTGCGCCCCATTGAGCACTACCCGCAATTGCTGCTGGCCACGCTGCGTTCGTTGGCACCCGAAGGGCGGCCGGAGCCGAATATCGTGCTGCTGACGCCCGGCGTCTTCAACTCCGCTTACTTCGAGCACACGTACCTGGCGCGCCAGATGGGAATCGACCTGGTGGAAGGCCGCGACCTTTTGACGCACGACAACATCGTCTACATGCGCACCACCGACGGGTTGAAGCGCGTGGACGTGATTTACCGGCGCGTGGACGACGACTTCAGCGATCCGCTCATCTTTCGCGGCGATTCGGCATTGGGTTGCGCGGGCCTGTTCAACGCCTACCGCGCCGGCAACGTGACCGTGGCCAACGCCTTCGGCACCGGCCTGGCCGACGACAAGGCGGTGTACGCTTACGTCCCGCAGATGATTCGCTACTATCTCGACGAGGATGCGATCTTGCCCAATGTGGAGACGTTTCTGCTGAGCGACGATACGCAGCGCGCGCATGTGCTGGCTAACCTGGACAAGCTGGTGGTGAAGGCGGTGGGCGAGAGCGGCGGCTATGGCATGCTGATCGGTCCGCGCTCCACCAGGAGCCAGCGCGAGGAATTTGCGCGGCAGATTGAAGCCAATCCGCGAAACTACATTGCGCAGCCCACGCTCGACTTTTCGCGCGCGCCCTGCCTGATCGATGACCGGCTGGAGCCGCGCCACGTGGACCTGCGGCCCTACATTCTTTTTGGAGACAAGGTGAACATCGTGCCCGGCGGGTTGACGCGGGTGGCGCTGGAGAAAGGTTCGCTGGTCGTCAATTCGTCGCAAGGCGGCGGCAGCAAAGACACATGGGTGCTGCAATCGTGATGGTTGAAGAATATCGGGCCGCAAGCGAGAAAACCAAGATGCTATCGCGCGTAGCCGACAGCCTCTACTGGATGAGCCGCTACCTGGAGCGGGCGGAGAATACTGCGCGCTTGCTCGACGTAACCATGAGCCTGATGCTCGACACGGCGGCCGTGAATGCCGAGGCACGCTGGCAGCGCATGGCGGCGGCACTGGGCAAGCCTGCCGATGCGGCGTGGGACGGCGGGCTGGACGCGATGGCGCTCAAGCTGGTCTTCGATCGCCTGGATCCGTCGTCGGTAATCTATTGCGTGAACGCGGCGCGGGAAAATGCGCGACAGGTGCGCGAAGAAATATCGACTGAGCAATGGCAGCGCCTGAACCGGCTCTTTCACCAGATCCACGCACCGCTTGCCGAGAGGCAGTTCAGTTCGAATATGGGTGACCTGCTCGCCTCGGTAGTCGACGGCATTCATCTCTTCCAGGGAGTGGGTGACTCGACGATGATTCACGGGCAGGGTTGGCAATTCATCCGGCTGGGCCGATCGCTGGAGCGTGCCTACGCCACGGCTACGCTGCTCGAGGTCTACCAGCCGGAGCTTTTTCAGGCGCAGGAACGCGAGCGCTCCGGCTACCAGTACCTGGAACTGGTGGGCCTGCTGCGCTCCTGCACCGCATTTGAAGCCTATTGCCAGGTTTACACGGCCGATCTGTCGCCGGATCGCATGCTGGAGTTCCTGGTGCTCAACCGCGATTTTCCGCACGCCATCCGTTACTGCGTCGACACGATTCGCAGCGCCATTGAATCCATCCAGCGCACTGGCGGCCGGCGATCGCCCGACGAGCTGAACGCGGGCGTGGGCAAGCTGCACGCACTGCTGGGCTACACCACCATTCGCGAGATTCTGGCCGGCGATCCCGCGGCGTTCCTCCACGACATACGCGCACAATGCCTGCGCATTCACGAACTGATCTACCGCTACTACGTCCACTATTCAATCCAATCGGCGCTGGCAGTCTAACGCCCTTAACCCCGCTAGCACCGCTAGCTCCGCTAAAGCAACTATGAATTTCTATTCCATCCGGCACCTGACGCGCTTTCGCTACTCGCAACCCATCAGCGAGAGCATCATGGAGACGCGCATGCATCCGCGCTCCGACTCGATCCAGCATTGCCTGAACTTCACGCTCTCGGTAAGCCCGCGCTGCCGCGTCTTCGCCTACCGCGACCACCTGGGCAACAATGTGCATCACTTCGACGTTCCCGGCGAGCACAACCAGCTGGTCATCGTGGCCGAATCAGTGGTGGAGCAGCAGCTGCAGCCCGATATTCCGCACTCGCTGCCGCCGGCGGCATGGGGCGAGCTGGATCAGCTGATTGAAGCAGGCGATTACTGGGAGATGCTGCTGCCCAGCCGGTTTGCCGAAGAAACGCCGGCCTTGATTGAGCTGGCCAAAGAAATGGATGTGGTGCGCCGCGATGATCCGCTGCACCTGGTGCTGGAGCTGAACCAGCGGCTGTTTCATTCTTTCGATTATGTGCCTCGCTCCACGCGCGTGGATTCGCCCATTGACGAGGCCATTGAAAGCCGCAAAGGAGTGTGCCAGGACTTTGCGCACACCTTGATTGCGCTGCTGCGGCACGTGCGCATTCCGGCGCGTTACGTTTCAGGCTACCTGTTTCGGGGTCGCGAGGATCACGACCGCTCGACACCCGACGCCACCCATGCCTGGGTAGAAGCGCTGCTGCCGCATCTGGGCTGGGTCGGTGTCGATCCCACCAACAACCTCATCGCGCATCACCGGCACATCCGCACCGCGGTGGGACGCGACTACGCCGACGTTCCGCCCACGCACGGCGTCTTTCGCGGCAAGACCGCGAGCGAACTCTACGTGGCCGTGAAGGTGGAGGCCAGCGAGCAGCCTCCGGCGCTGGATCAGAGGATGCCGATTCCCGAAGACTGGAGCGTTCTGGTGGAACGTGCGCAGCGTCCGCCTGAGCCTGCGATTCCTTTCAGCGACATGCAGCAGATGCAGCAGCAGCAGTGAGCGGCGTCAGTGGGTGGTCCGTCATAGCGCACCCCGCAACTCACTGATTTTGAGATGGCTTTGGTGCGTACTTTGACTTTGAATGAGGTCTGCGACCCGACTCGTTATCTTTTCAGTTACTCCCACCCCCCCATCCTTTTTTGGGTTAAGTGATTTGTTTGCAGTCACTTGATCTTCGATCACTTTCGCCAGCCCACTGATTGCAGGGGGCTTATTTCGTAAAGTGGTCGATTGAGAGGGGTTAGTGGTTTCCCCATTTCGGTTGTCGCCAGCAGCCAATGGAAAAGCCGCGCGGCCCGAACTGTCTTTGCCGTTTCCTCCCACTAGAACAAGTCTAGAAAAATTGCGGGAAATAACCTGCAAAGTTCGGCAAATTTTTATGTGCTGTGGAATGAAGTGGATGAGGTGGGATCTGGAAGCCCGAGGCGTTGACAAAGTTTGACGTGAACCCCGTAGGTGAGACAGTTCGAGTTTTGACAGTTCGCCGTTTGCTGGATTCCAGGTTCTCATTTGGTTCGCTCCACCCCAGCGAGTAAAGAACGCTGGCCGGGAGTGGCGCTACTTTGGCGCGGCTTCGCCGCGTACTTTGTTTTTCGGAA
>JASHQH010000154.1 GCA_030037635.1 Acidobacteriaceae bacterium | reverse complement strand
ACTTCTTCGGCCGCAGCTCGCGCTTCGTGTTGCCGCGCCTCCACCTTGGCATGAAATTCGTGCGCTTCGCCGGCTGCTGTCTCCAGGAAGCTCCGCTGTTGGGTCCGCTCCTCCTCGATCCCCGCCAGTTGTGTCCGCACCTGATCCAGTTCCGCAGCAGAGGCCGCGATCCGCGTCTCCAGCTCGCTCACGCGCTCGGTATTGCCGTGCTCACGCGCTTTGGCCCGCTCCAGCTCAACGGCCGCTTCGCTTGCCCGGCTGCGCGCTGCCTCGCCTTCATGGTCCAACTCATATCCGCGCTCAGTGAGCTGGTGCTGGGTCGCCTCGTCCGCGCCGATCGACTCGGCCGAGCCATTAATCTGCGCCGTCAGCTCGGCAATCTCCCGGTCCAGCCGCGACTGGTCGGCATCCATGGCCGCCATGCGGCTGGCCAGCACCACGCGCAACCGTCCGCGCAGCTCGTCGCGCGCCGCCGCATAGCGCTCCGCTTTGGCGGCCTGGCGCTTCAGGCTGTTCATCTGCCGCGTAACTTCCTCAAAGATGTCGTCGACGCGCGCCAGGTTTTGCTTGGCGCTCTCCAGACGCAACTCAGCCAGCCGCTTCTTGTTCTTGAAGCGCGTTACGCCGGCAGCCTCTTCGATGACGGCCCGCCGGTCACTTGGGTTGGAACTTAAGAGCTGTCCCACTCGTTCCTGAGCAATAATTGCGTAGCTGTCAGGCCCAAGTCCGGTACCCATGAAGATGTCCTGGATGTCGCGCAGACGGCAGAGTTTGCCGTTGAGGAGGTATTCGCTCTCACCGGTACGGAACAATCGTCGGGTGACGACAACCTCTCCTTTTTGTGGCGCGCTTTGAAACTTGCGGCGGCGAATCTTCAGGACAACTGGCTGCGGTCCACTCTCTTCAGCGTCTGTTGCAGGCCGGTTGACTTGTTCTTCTTCAATTTCCTGACCGGGTTGCTGGGACGCGACGATTCCTTCAGTCTCGACAGCCGTTTGATGGCGGAATGTCTCCTCATCCCAGTCCGAGTTCTCATCTTCCTGCCCATCTGTTGACGGTTCAACCAGCACGGGGCCCAGAGAGATTTCCGGGTCAACCAGGGTCAGGGTCACTTCAGTCATACCCAGTGGCTTGCGGTCGCGCGTTCCAGCGAAGATTACGTCGTGCATGCTGGCCCCGCGAAGCGACTTGGCACTCTGCTCGCCTAGAACCCAGCTGACCGCATCGAGAATATTCGACTTGCCGCAACCGTTTGGACCGACCACTACCGCAACACCTGTCCCTGGCACCACCAATTCGGTGCGGTCACAGAAACTCTTAAAACCGATGAGGCGAATTTTCTTGAGCCTGAGCATTACCGCTCCATCACCGAACAATCATTCGGTAGCACGACCCGATGAAATCGACATCCGCGCGCGAGCGCAGCTAGCGTTCGAAGTTCAAGATCGAGCTTTTGGAAGGCATTCGTATGAGCAGGAGACGCCCTGACGAATCCTCGCCAGGGGTCATCATCCGCTCATCCAATTGCTTGTGGATGGAGCAGCAGTTTTGGCGAACCCCTTCGCCTCAGCTACGTGTACTCAAGGTGAGTCTAGCAGTAGTTAAAAATCAAGATGCTGTTGAAAATCAGGCTCAAAATGTGCATAGTTGGTCAACAATTCGCGATTCAACAAGAGAGGATGTTGAATCTCACGAAGTTCGCTGTCCAAGGCGCCATCTGCATGATGTGGGAATGGCATCGCTGAGAAAGGCCGTTTATTGGCGTATCTACTCTGAACCATTTACAGCCGGGGCTTGAGCCGCTTTTTGGGATCGCGCTCCTTCACACGGTTCGCTGTTGCGTCAAAGTCGACTTGTGTTTTGACTGGCGGATAGCCTAGATTGATGCTGCGGATGAGAGGTTCTTTCCATGGGCTTGTCTGGCTTGTTTCGTCGCACAATCCTATCTCCGTCCGGAAAAAGGGACGCGGTCGCATCGCTTACCACGGCACCCTCGTCGCCGATTGAACTGCTGTCCGCTCCGGCTTCATCCTCGATTGAGAGTGATCGTGAACGTCTCATCGACGCCTTAAGAAGCGGGGCGCCCGTAGTGCTCCTGCATGGGCGCGCCGGTACGGGGAAAACGTCCCTCATTCTTAGTCTCAGACATGAGGGGTTTCGGCATGTCGTATTAGCCCCAACTGGAGTTGCTGCACTTAACGCCGGAGGTCAAACGATCCATAAATTCTTTGGGATTCCTCCTCGAATTGTGAACTTAGAAGACATAAAGCCGCGACATCGCTTGGGATCAATTCTCCGCAAAATCGACCTCATTGTGATCGATGAAGTTTCAATGGTTAGGGCCGACCTTTTAGACGTCGTTGATAGGACGCTAAGAGTTCACCTGGACCCAGACAAGACATTTGGGGGAAAGAAGATCTTATTGGCAGGAGACTTCCTCCAACTTCCTCCAGTCGTTGAAGAGCATGATGTCCGGATATTGCTAGACCGGGGCTATGACGTCACGTATGCATTTGGGGCCAAATGCATTCAGAATCTGCGCAATCTTGCATTGATTGAGCTTTCCTCTGTTTATCGTCAGAGCGATCCAAAGTTTCTAGACTTGCTGTATAACGTGCGCATTGGCGAGAAGTTGGAGGAGACAGTTCGTTGCCTGAACCTCCATTGTCACAGGCCCCATCGAGATATAGCCAAGCCGATCATTCTAACGAGCAGGACGGACGCAGCCTTCGAATACAACCGCAAGGGGCTAGCTGCATTACCGGGCGCCCCAACCCGATTTATCGGGACAATTGAAGGTGATTTTCGGGTACTCCGCGATAAGCTCCCTGCGCCCGAGCACTTGGATCTCAAGAAGGACGCCCGGATCATGATGGTTAAGAACGATCCTGAGAAACGCTGGGTCAATGGGTCTTTAGGAACAGTCTCGAAGATTTCAGACAGCGCGGTCTGGGTGCGCCTTGACGAGTTTGCAAATGAAGAGGAAGTCCACAAAGCGACATGGGAAAGCATTGAATACCAATACGACATGCTGACTCAACGCGTGAATCCCGTCGTAGTTGGCACCTATACGCAACTTCCTATAACGCCAGCTTGGGCGATGACGATTCATAAGGCTCAGGGGCTCACTTTGGATGACGTGCGAATCGATTTAGGGTACGGGGCCTTCTCCGCAGGCCAAGCCTACGTCGCGCTTTCGCGCGCTAGGAGTTTGGAGGGCCTGTCTTTTAGCCAGGCGCTGAGGATTTCGGACGTGATGACAGATGCGAAGTTAGTCGAGGGCGTACGGCAGATCGCTGCCGATGCAAAGGCTGTGCCATAGAAATGGAGGTTTAGCGGCGGGCGATTTCTTCATTGGATTTGGGACCCAAGTTCATAGAAAGGCTGAGTAGTGTACGCAGGCCGCGGAGGCACCCACAGATGACAGGAGAGGCCCCGCGACTCGGTCAACATTGGGCCAGACTAAATAGTTAAGGGTTCTATGAACCGGCGAACCTGTCGGTCGCCGCGACCAAGGCGCGGGCATTAGGTGGGTCAAAGGCGCTGTGGCCGCTGTCCGGAGTGATTACCAGTTCCGCTTCCGGCCAGGCGCGGTGCAGCGCCCAGGCACTCTCTATTGGGCAGACCACGTCGTAACGCCCCTGCACGATCACGCCGGGGATCGCGCGGATCCGACCGACGTCGCGAAGCAATTGATCGTCACTCTTGAGAAAGCCACGATGAACAAAGTAGTGGGCCTCAATGCGCGCGAAGGCAAGAGCAAACTCGTCCTCTTCGTAGTGGCTAGTAAAGGACGGATCGGGCAGGAGCTTTGACGTAGCGCCCTCCCATCCGCTCCAGATCTTCGCGGCAGCCAGCCGCACGGCCGCGTCCTCGCTGGTCAAGCGGCGATAGTAAGCGTCCAGCAGATCTTCGCGCTCTGCTTCCGGAATGTGTGCCAGATAAGGCTCCCAGGCATCCGGGTAAAGGATTGAAGCCCCGCGCTGATAAAACCACTCAATCTCTTGGCGGCGCAGTAAGAAAATGCCGCGAAGAATCAACTCGGTGACGCGCTCTGGATGCGTCTCCGCGTAGGCGAGGGCCAGCGTGGAGCCCCAGGAGCCGCCGAAGACTTGCCAGCGCTCGATGCCTAGGTGCTCGCGGAGTTTCTCGATATCCGCCACGAGATCCCACGTGGTGTTGTCCTCCAGCGATGCATAAGGCGTGCTCTTGCCGCAGCCGCGCTGGTCGAAGCAGACGATGCGGTATTTTCCGGGGTGGAAAAAGCGGCGCTGTTTGGGATCAGAACCACCGCCCGGTCCGCCATGAAGAAAGACAACTGGCTTGCCGGCACGGTTGCCGCTCTCTTCAAAGTAGAGCTCATGCAGTGGTGAAACCTGCAGCCGGCCGGTGAGATAAGGCTCGATCGGAGGATATTGCCAAGTAACGGGATCTTTCATCGTAGAAATTATCAACTGTTCATTCGACATAACCAAAAAGTGTACCGCGGCGACCCGGCCCTCATTCCACTGGTCTGCAATCTAATTGGGCGGCAAGAAGTATGCCTTTACTGCGCGTGACAAGGATGCGCGGTCGAGACGCGGCTCCTGGTCCTCATACGTAGCTTTCCAACAAACTTGATTCACCAAGTCGCGAGGGTGGCAAGCGCGCAGTTCTTCCTTTAGATCGTTACGGATGATTCCGATTAACTCGTTTAGGACACCTTGATCGACTTTAAGTCGACGATCTTGCGCCACCCGCCGAAAGATCTCGCAGAATTGTTTCTCAGTGACCGAGCCGAGCTTGATCTTTGTTTGAATCCGGCGCAGGAAGGCCGCGTCCAACACGGTTCGCGGATCTCTGTTTGACGCAAAGACTACAAGCATCTCAAAGGGAATCTCAATTTTTCTTCCTCCTGCGAGCGTAAGAAACTCAATCCCACGATCAAGGGGAACAACCCAGCGATTCAACAGGTCTTCGGGTGGGATCCTTTGCCTCCCGAAGTCATCGATTACTAGCACACCATTATTCGCTTTCATTTGGGGAGGGCCGTCGTAATAGTTCGTAATCGGGTTGAATTGCAGATCCAACATGTCGACGGTCAATTCTCCTCCAACAGTAACGGTCGGGCGCTTGCAGCGCACCCAACGCCTGTCTCCATCCTCAGAGTTTGCATCCATTCCAACCCCATGAATGGCCGGATCGTAAACCGTGATGATTTGACCTACGACTTCAACCGCAAATGGTATCCATACGTCGTTTTCCGCAAAGACCTGAGACATTGCTTCCGCTGCAGCCGTTTTACCAACCCCTGGAGGGCCATACAGAAAAACGGCGTTTCCGGAGTTGAGCGCCGTACCCAACTCCGACAGCACCTCATCATCGAAGACAAGATGCGCGAAGGCACGTTTCACATCGGCAGGCCGCACCTTCACGTGGCGCATACTCTGTTTTTGAATCTGCGCAACGTAGCTCGCTAGAGAAACCGGCATTGCGCCTGAATATTGGTTTTTGGATAGCAGTTCGAGTGCCCGCGTTCTGCCTTGAGACGAAATAGCAATCACAGGGACTGTACCCGCCATACCGGTCACTTCGCAGAGCAGTTTGGCCCGTAGGCGATTAAACAGCTGCTCCGCCGCATCGTAGCTGAGGCGGGTCTGTTCAGAGAGATCGGCCATGGAGAATGGTCCGTAAAGGTAAAGGGTCTTCAAGGCAATATCTTCGAGAATTGACTCGGGCACTCCGACTTCCGCAATCGTTCTGGGTCTATGTTCCGGCCCAGCGACGATCCCGCCTTTCAGAATGTCGTACCTGTCGACTGTCGTGTTCATTTTCACCGTTCGAAGACCCTTCCAAGCGATCACTCGGGGGTTTATTCTCTCCGTCCCATGCGGTAGTCAAGATACAAGACGTGGGCTTTGATCTGGTCGCCCGCCCAGTATCTGGGGATATGTGCCATCTTCACCATCTGCGCGATAGCGCCGGGATTCCCCTTACTGCAGTCGGCGAACAAACGCAGAACTTCATCGAGGTTGGAGGCCTGAATATCGCTCTTCCGCGCCTCCCACCGAGCGAATTCGAGTGCGATCGGAGGAGCGAATTCCTTTAACTCCAATCGTTCTGAACTCCGTGCACACATCGGCTGCAATGCGCCGATGTCTTCCATATGTGGGCTCCGGGCCGCAAAGACGACCGGAGTGCGATCGAAGTAATTGAGGTCCTTTATTAACCCGGTGACGACGCGAGAGGGGCCACTAATTTGGTCTAAGGCTAGGGAGAATGGATGCGCTCCTAACGCACGCTGGACGGCCCCCTTGAGCCCAGTACTGCTCAGCGACTCCGAATTAGCCGGGAGGTCCACTCCCTGCATCCCGAGGCGACGCAGTTCTGCGATCAACGTCAAAAGTACTTCGCGCGGCGATTCCACTCTCGGTACGAAAAGAATCAGTGGCTGGGTCTTCACAAAGGATTTCAAGAGGCGCGTCTTTCCTACGGCCTCAGGTCCGAAAATCAAGAGCGACTTTCGTTTTTCGGCCCGGACCTGGAGGCGAGCCATCTCTTCCGCTCGCTCAACCGCAGCGAAGAACAGCTGAGGGTCAATGTTGCCGTTGTATGCGTGCTCGGGCACGGCGACGGCCTCATTGGACAACGGCATTGTAAATAAACCGCTCATGGCTGGACTGGATCACCTCGTATGCTATTTCCCGATCTTTCCACCCAAGCACCTTTGTCTCTTTTCCCTCAAGATCCTTGTACACGGAAAAGAAGTGTTCGACTTCACGAAGAATGTGCGATTGGATCTCCGTGTAGTTCCGGATGTCGCTGAATCTGGGGTTTCCCGTCGCATAGGCCAGGATTTTCTCGTCGCATATCCCGTGGTCAAGCATCTCAAACATCCCGACGGGCCGGGCGGAATAGATGCACCCCGGAAATGTTGGCGTGTCACCCAGAATCAGGATGTCCAACGGGTCGCCGTCCTGCGCCAAGGTCTGAGGAATAAAACCATAATCTCCGGGGAAATGGACCGGGGAGTGCAGAACACGATCCAACACAAAAACGTTCAGGTCGCGGTCGTATTCGTACTTGTTGATGCTGTCTTCGGGAATCTCAACGACCGCCGTCAAGACCTCAGGTGATTGGTCCCCGATGGGAAGCTCAAGGTAATTGGCCATAGAATCTCGTCAATCGCGATGCCATGCAAGAGCATAAGAAAACCCCTGCATAATCGCAGGGGTCATCAGCCGATCCATTTCGGGTGGCGGTTCATGGCGGATCCCTTCGCCGCTATGAAAGTAACACAGTCTGCAATTCATCGGCAAGAATTTCAAGGGAATTCTGCTGATACATGCCGATACCAAGTACAGCCCCAGTGAATGCACCGGAAACGCAAACAGTCGTACAGCAAGACAGGCCCGATCCGGCACCCATCAGCAAGTCATTTGCCGACCGTCCGAGTCAAGACAAGGACTGAACATTCCATGGCGCGCACAAGCTGCGATGGCCGGCCAGCATCAAGAGCATCAATTGTGATGCACGCCGTTCCTCCTCGCTGGTCAAATAGCGGCGCAATGCATCGTGCCGCAGCGCATAGCGCTGCGCGTCTTCGGCTATTCGTTCAAAGAACTGAGCATGCGCTTTTAACAAGAGCTCAGCAGCCCGACCCTTACCCAAAACGCCCACGATCATTCTTAGATGTGGGAGACAACAGGCCGGCAGATTACTTTTGGGCGAAGCATCCGCTTCCTGGAGCTTAGCAACGGCCCGATCGATCGCCCTTTTCTCCGCATCGATTCGAACCTGACAGACTCTGCAGGTTTCCTGCGAACTGCCAAGGCCCATCATCTTTTCCTTAGTCCAACCATTGCCATCGGCTCCAGTCGCAACCCGCTGAAGCTCCGACGCCATCTGATGGGCCAACTCCGGATACGAAGTGCACACGCCGTAGGGCGAGGAAATGTTCTCATACTGCCATGTGTGTAGAGAGCAAAATCCTCCTCTTCTTGCGTGCTCCCGCTGGGTATCTCGATTGATTGTTAGATCGTATTGGTACTTGCTCAGAAAGTGAAAGACCGCATCCAGAACCTCTCCGCAGAGCTGGCATCCGCTCCGCCTGTCGAGCTCCAATATGAGGCGCATGGAAGTTTTGTCTTCCACATATTCTGTTGCCGCCAAAGAACCGCTTCTGGGCTCTCGCAGCCCACGAAGTCTCTCCAAAAGCGATTCATACATTGACTGCTTTTCGGCCTCTCTTTCCAGGTTCCGTCTTTGAAGAAGGAAGTCTTCAACCCGTTCGTACATATTCGAGAGAAAGGCCTCTGCGCGTTCTTCTGTCAGAAATCGAAGAAGCTCATCCTCGAACGGAAGGATGCCACTGCTCGCGACCAGATCCGGTTTCTCTGACTGCTTGCCTTCGAGAGCCTGTCGCGCAGAAATAGAGAAAATCCTTGGCGGGCGTTGGAATGAGAACTCCTCTAGTTGGCTCTGAACGAAGCTCAAGACCTGCTTTCGCTCATCCTCGTTAACCGTATCCTGCTTGTTAACAATCACATAGAGTACCTTGTCCGTTTGGCGGATTCTGTGCAGCGCCAGATTCTCTTCGCGGGAAAGAGGGCTGTCGAAGCTGGTAATCAGGACAAAGGCATCCGCTTCAGGGAAGAACCGCTCTGTAGTCTGCGTATTTTCAACGATCGCTGATCCAAGGCCAGGGCTGTCGACAAAGAACACTCCACGGCGCAGCAACTCTACTGGCAATTCAATCTCGGCGTATGCAACATTCTTTACATTGCCCGGGTTTGATTGCTGAGTGACATACTCGGCCAAGCGCGCAAGTGGGACCTCTTGGCGGAGCTGCCTATCGTTGAAGTTGATGGCAGCTTGCGTCCTGCTGCCGTAGCGGACAGTTGTGATTACAGACGTAAGGGGAAGTATTCCGGTCGGCAGGTGGGAAGCGCCCAGGATCGCATTGATCAGGGTTGATTTCCCGCGGCTGAATCGCCCGACCAACATCAGATTGAAGCGGTCGTCAGCCAACCGCATCGACAGGTTGCGTGAAGCAGATAGCAGTTCCTGATCCTTCGAATCTATCGCCTGCGCGGAGCGAATGATCTCCGCCAACGAAAACTTTGCTTGCTCGTACTGTTTGAGGTCCATTGCCACCACCGGTATTCTCTCAAGGTTGTCTAAAGCGAATTTGGAGTGTCGGGTTCCTTCTCCGCCATCTCATGGCCCAGAATGTGATGAAGGATACGCCAGAACGGCGACATCCAGTTGGGCTTCTCTCCCCTTGTCTCATGTCGAGCGCGGATCTCTTTTGCTGACTGACGGGCGAGTAGCGGCCATTTATCTAGAAGTTCGACAGCCTCGGTCTCCTGTGCCCAATTCATACCAGCCGATGCTTCAATCAGCGCCGTGACAATCAATGGCATTTCGGTCGGAGGAGCAGATCGCAAACCGAGCGTTGCCGCCGATATCAGGCAATCGAGGTCGTCATCTTCGAGAACCGCTCTCAGCTCAAACCATTCATTCATATAAATTCCGCACTCGACGAGCAACTGGAGGGTGGCTCGCCTGCGCCGCGCTGCATTCGAACCACGTACCGGAAGCTCCGTGAGCCCGCGCAGGAGCAGAATCGAGTACGCTTTGGCGGCCTGAGGCATTCCGCGTAGGCCCTCTTTGGCATCTTCACGACACAGATCGTCTTCAAGCAAATGGAAGAGGGTGGGCACGCTTTCTGGCGATCGGTACTGAGACAATGCCTGAACAAGCCCACTCGTTGCACGTTGCTTGACTGCATCGAGTAAGACTTTGAAAGTCGCTGGTGATTCATGACGCATCAATTCGCGAGCTGCTGCGCTGCGTACTGCGTCTTCTGCAAAGAGAATCGCGGCGTCGCCCGGTCGAACATTTTCGCGCAGATAACGAATTAGACTGGAATAAGCTCCAAGCGCTCCCAGCACGCGAACCGCGCGGCAGCGTGGAACGGAAATTGACCTTGGACGTGAGGTGAGGAGAAACCGTTCGACAGCCGGAACAACACGACGTCCAAGTCGGATGAGTTGTTCTGCCGCCTGCTCGCCGTCAACCAGTGAATCCAGGGTACAAATTAGCTGTTGAATCTCATCGTCTGACGTCTCGAAATCCAGGCGTGTCATACTCCAACACCTTTTTCCGTCTTACTCGCCGAATACCAGTCTTCGCGCACAAGAGGAAAGCGGCAATTGCCT
Source organism: Acidobacteriaceae bacterium (assembly GCA_030037635.1). GTDB lineage: Bacteria > Acidobacteriota > Terriglobia > Terriglobales > Acidobacteriaceae > Telmatobacter. Next base: position 7,118 of record JASHQH010000154.1, on the reverse strand, counting down.
TGCTCGGGCCGGCTGAGAAGGACTTGGTAAACCGCAATATCGCCTCTTCGAAACGCCGCCTCAGACCCTGCCATATAAAGGAGCCAGATTCTGTACGTCTCTTCGGAAACGTAACTCAACAAGGCGTCCTTGTTTTGACGAAGACTGCAAACCCACTTGCGCAGAGTAAGTTCATAGTGCTCACGCAGATTCTCGACGTCGCGAACCTCAAATCCGGCGGATTCGGCAGCACTCGTCGCTTGCGAGAGGGTAACGAGCCTGCCATCCGGGAAGACGTAGCGATCGATAAATGAATCTTGGCGGACCGCAGACAGGGGAGAGCGCGCGATTCCATGATTCAGAAAACTTCCACCTGGGCTTAAGAGACGGTGCACTGTTTTGAAGTACTGCGACAAGTTTTTGAGCCCGACGTGTTCGAACATGCCAACACTGGCAATCTTGTCAAACGAGCCTGAGAGTTTTTCGCAATCCCGGTAGTCCCGCAGCTCCACGGTGCATCTTCGCTTAATCCCGGAGGAATCGATCCTGCATTGTGCCGCCTGTGCCTGAGTTTGGCTGAGGGTGATGCCGTGCGAGCGAACGCCATATTTTTCCGCCGCATGCAGGATCAGGCTTCCCCAACCACATCCGATGTCGAGAAAGCGTTCGAGAGGCTGCAGCCTGAGCTTCCGACAGATAAGATCCAGCTTTTGTTCTTGGGCCAGGTCCAGAGAGTCGGCTCGGGACCGGAAGTAAGCGCAGGAGTATGCCAGCGTTTGGCCGAGCCAGGGACGGAAGAATTCTGCTGGCTGGTCGTAGTGATAACCGATTGAGGCTCGATCTCGCTCCTTCGAATGCCGAGCTCCGTGGTGAAACCACCGATCTGATCTCGCCCCCATTCGAAGAAGAAAATCTACGACCCGCCCCGCAAGACTGTGCGGCCGGCTAATAAGATACTCGGCCACCGAGAAGACAGAGAAAACATCTCCTTCTACGTCGATTTCTCGACGAATAAATGCTTGGCCGAGCGTTAATTCGTTCGGCTCCATCGTAAGTGCTTGAAGGGCTTTGGGGGTCTCAATAACGACGGTGATGGTTGGCCTTTCACCGGAAAGTGATGTCCACGTCCAACCATTCCATAACCGGATGGCAAACGTCGGACCCTCATAGTCTCGGAAAAGATCGTCAAACAGTTTTCGTTCGCGCAACTTCCTGGAGTCGAACATCGAATCCTCCGGCTTGCCATCTGACAGAGACAGGATTATTCCCGGCTATTGTCGACTCGCCGTCCGAACCGGTATTTCGCCTCCCCGAAGTACAGCAATCAGTGCCTCCTGATCTTCTGACGGAATTGGCATTGCGCGGATTCCGCGAATTGTGTCGTCGATTGGATATTGGTACTCGTGGAGAAGAATTCTGTGATTTTCCCAAACTGCATAGCAAGCGAGGGACCTGCCAGTCTTAGGCTGTCCGAGGCTACCGGGGTTTAGAATCGTCGTTTTCCCCTCCTGGCGCACAAATGGCGTGTGCGTGTGCCCCACTACGAGGACGTCAGCCTCAATGCAATCTGCGTTTTCTCGCCAATTCGGGGAATCTTTGGGACAGTAACCGAAGAGAGGATCTGTGGGCGTGGCATGGACCAAGTAAAAGCGAGTCGAACCAACGGGCACCTCTTTGTAGATGGGTAAACTCTTGAGGTATTGGAGATCCCGATCTGTGCAGGTCTGCAAGGTGAGCCGAAGGGTTTCGGCCGCGAGCTTCTTGTAAGGCGCCGAGCATTGAGGATCTACGGAGAATCCAGCTGCGTGATCGTGATTACCGCGAACAACAACCGTGGCATTTGCTCGCACCCACTCGACGACTTCATGAGGATCTGGCCCATAATCGACAAGATCGCCAATGCACCAGAGTTCGTCGTATTGATCCTCTGGGAGGGCTTTTAAGGCGGCAATGTTTGCGTGAATGTCGGAAATAATGACAATTTTCACAGGACCTCCGTTCTCGGCGCAGCATAGAAGCTGCGTCCATCACAAGTTCGGGTTCTGTGGGGGTCGGCTGGATGAGCAGGCGAGTCCCCCGACGCATATTCGTCAGGGGTCATCATCCGCCCATCCCTCGCAAGCAAAGGAAGGATGAAACAGCAGTTCAGGCGAACCCCTTCGCCTCTTGCACCTTTAGGACCAGATGCACGACTAAGAATACCAGATTCAACAATTCAGGTCTGCATGGAGAGCAAATAACTCCCAGAGAAGGTAGAATGACTATGGGTGTTGGAGTTCGCCCTAACCGCCCGTTGGGCAAATGACTCCTGCGAAGAAGGAAGATTTTCTTGGTAGGGGATCATCGTCGAATCGCACCCTCCCAAGACAATCCTCCGCTAACATGGCGCCGAAGTTTTCTGGTCTGTTCATCAGGAAGGCGTTTGGCTAGAGGTGTATTAGAGATGCCGGGATACAGGAGCAGTTTGACCGTGCAAGATGACGACGGCCGTCCCTCTGAAATACCAGGGTCTGTCGACGGCGCCTCCAGGCTGTTGCGCCTCGCCGATTTGGCTCGCCAGCTTCAGGCCGAGCCTATTGCCGAAGAGGCGCGTGAGCTCGCAGCTCGCGTTTCCGAAGGCCGTTTTTATGTAGCGTGTGTCGGCCAGTTTAAGCGAGGCAAATCCACCCTGCTCAATGCCCTCGTCGGGCACGATATTGTCCCGACCGGATTTATTCCGGTCACAGCTGTGCCGACAGTGATTCGTTTTGGCAACAAACTGCACGCCCGCGTCCGTATGCGAGACGGGTCCTGGCGGGATATTGCAACCACCGAGTTAAAGGAATACGTGACCGAAGAGTTAAATCCCGAGAACAAGAAGGGCGTGGACGGCGCGGAAGCATTCGTACCCAGCCCACTGTTGTCCTCTGGCATGTGCTTTGTTGACACGCCCGGCTTAGGCTCGGTTTTCACTGGAAATACCGCAACGACGCAGGCATTCATTCCTCATATCGATGCCGCGCTAGTTGTAGTCGGAGCCGATCCGCCAATCGCGGGTGAGGAACTGGCACTCGTAGAGGCTGTCGGCAAACAAGTTCAGGACTTAATTCTCGTTATCAATAAAGCCGATCGAACCAGCGATGCGGAGCGTTCCGCAGCGGTAAGTTTCACGCGAGGGGTACTCGAAAAGCGACTACATCGCCCGATGACCGAGGTTTTCGAGGTCAGTGCCATCGAACGAATGGAAAACCGCGGGCCTTTGCGGGATTGGGGAAAATTGCTCGCTCGGTTGCATCACCTTGATGACGAGTCAGGCAGAAGTCTCGTTCGTGCCGCCTGTGAACGGGGTCTGCAGCGCTTAAATGAACAACTAGTGGCTGTAATCAGTGAGGATCGAGACGCGCTTCAGCGGCCGATCGAAGCATCTAAACGGCGCATTGAGTTGATGAAGCGTACCATCAACGAAGCCGAGCGGTCCATGCGTGAGTTGGGCTTTCTTTTTATGGCGGAGCAGCAGCGGATTTCGGACCTGTTCGGTGAACGACACCGCCAGTTCTTCCACATCGCCTGGGCGGAATCTGAAAAAGAGTTCGATGAGGCGCTACCGTCGGTGTCCCGTGGTTTCGGCCCGGAATATCGACGCCGGACGATGCGCCTTGCCCAGGAGATTGCTCGCCGCAAAGTGATGCCCTGGCTTAAACCTGAGCAGGAAGAGGGAGAGCGACAATACCGCGCCGCTGCCACTCGATTTGTAGAGATGGGAAACAACTTTCTGAAGAAGCTTGCAGACGCGGGTCTTAGCGAACTGACCCGGATGCCAAATGCTCTCGATCCGGAGAAAGGCTTCCGCGTACGGTCCAGATTTACTTTTGAGGACTTCATCACAATCGCATCGCCTCCGTCGCCGCTCCGTTGGCTTGCCGACGTCTTTTTGCCACTTGTAGGTGCACGCAAAGTGATTACGAATGAAGCCCGCGAGTTCCTGAAGCATCTCTTGGAAACAAACATCTCGCGTGTGCAGTACGATGTCCTCAATCGAATTGAAGATAGCCGCGGTCGCTTGGAAGCGGAAATTCGCAAGCTGCTGCACGAAATCAGCCGCATTGCAGAGCAGGCACTTGATAGAGCGCGGAAAGTGAAAGAGGATGGAGCTCCCGCGGTGCTATTGGCAATCGATCGGCTCGACCAGCTAGAACAAGCCCTTTCGACACTGGCATAATTTTGGCCTGAGGGGATTGTCTACGGTCGATAACTGTTGAATCAGAAAGCGATTACCCTTGGATGGTTTCAGCAAATCAGGCTGTCGTGGACATTTTCGTCGCAGGGCTCGAGTTCAACGCGCGATTCGAAGAGACATCGGCGCCGCTCACTTGTTCCAACTTTCGAAAATTGCTCCCTCTCACTGAAAAGATGATTCATTGTCGGTGGAGCGGAGAGGGAGTCTGGATTCCCATGAATCCATGGCAGCCTCCATGGCGCGCCGAAAATGCAACGAGCCGCCCCGCTCCAGGGCAGGTGCTGCTTTATGCCGAAGGTCCGAGTGAACCTGAGCTTCTGATTCCTTACGGGCAATGCATCTTCAGCAGCAAATTCGGAGTATTGTCCGGGAATCATCTTCTCACCATCGTCAGCAATCTAGAATCGCTTCCCGAACTTGGCAGAAAGCTCCTTTGGGAAGGAGCCAAAGACTGTACGATCGAGTTGCATCGCTAGCCGTTAATGTTCAACACAAATCTGATCTCTCAGGGAAGGAACCGGAACCATTCATGCCTGCTGACGCACGGAACCTTGGCACTGAGCAAGGGGAAGGTCCGCGGGTCACCGCGGGCCTTCCAGATTGGTTCTGATGTTGCCCCACATGTACGAAACAAGGGAAACAAGGGAAACATCACGCCGCTTCAAGCATTTCTTCCTCATCGTCTGTTTCCTCGGTACCGAGAAAACGAGCCCATGCAGTCCGAAACGACTCTCGTGCGTACCCCTTGCACGTTGTCTCACCGAGACGGACTTGTCTCGGCGAGACTTCGAACGGGCGCAGCCATTGGCCGAGCATTCGCGGCGTCATCTGGACCGAATGCCACTGCTTCAACTTCGCAATCCGCTCCAGCAGATCGGCCGTCGCAATGGCAGATTCGCCATTCGTCCAGACGGAGCGGATCGACTCGAGCAGCGTCACACCCAGAGCTTCCTCAGTGCCCGCCTTGCATGAGCTCAGCCTTCGCGCGCACCATCTCAGCTCATCTATGCGCTCGGGCGCCAGCAGTTCGCACAATGCGAACAGTGGGCGCCACAGATCGGCATCCCGATCCGAAAGGAATGGGATGTCAGGGAGCGACTCGTATGTTAGGCGGACCGCCGCCTCGTTCTCCTTCACCCATTGCGCGATCGAGTTTGCGATCAGAGATGCCTGAAGGTGAGCTGTTGAGAGGAGAAAGCGCTCAACGCCTAGCCCGCTCTGCTTGCGTTCCATCTTGATGATGATGGAGCGGTCCTGAAGAGTGTCGGGCAACTCATGAATGGTCGCAAATGCCTTCGGACAATAGACGGGATAGAAGACAACACCGGCCCCTTCGCAACGAGGAACCGTCGCTCCTTTGCGATGACCCGCGTTAAGCACCGATGTAACCGCCAAAGCGGATTCGGATCTCGCCCGCTTCAACACTTCCACTTCATCCAGCAGGAGCGTGGGCTGCTCTTTCATCATCCTGAACAGCGTCGGTGCGGTGACCGACGTCCCGATCCAAGGACGCCGACAGAGCAGTTCAAGTACTTCGAGTAAGCGTGTCTTACCACTCCTTTTGACCGGCGATTGGATGCCCAGATAGGGCATGCAATCAAATGCATTTGGGCAGTACGTTAACAAAACCCAAAGCGCGACAGGCAGGTATGCTGCTTCGGGTAGGACGACGAAGCGCCGGACAAAAATCTCTAGGTCAGCGAGCTTGATGCTGGCCTCCGATGCCGCGTCTGGTTTCGAGTAGGAAATGAGAGGATCCGCAGATGCGGATCCTCGTTGGGTTGTCATGCAGCTCTCTCCTTGTTCTGGGTGTTGTCCCGGTTGTTCTTTTCGCGCCGTGTTGCTGAACCGAAGTGGTTCGACGCGGCGAATCGCCGCAGGCTAGCCGCCTTGATCAGCCGCCTACGCCCGATCATCGTGGTATCGAATGCGCCTTGCGCGAGATACTCGTCGACCTTTCGCACCGAAATCGACAGTGCAATGGCCGCTTCCCGGCGGCCGTACAACAATAGTTCGACCGCAGGCACAACTTTCTTGCCTGTACTCATAGACTTCCACCTTGAATTGGGATCACTGGTTAAGGCGCCAGAGTGAACGCGGCCTTGCGGGCTCTCGTCTTCAATTGCCCGGCACACGGTCCGGGTTGGCATCCCCAGCTTCTACGGCGAAGCCTTTGATGCCTGTCATTGACCGGGCTTTGGATTCCCGGCGTAGAGCTTCTGGCCCATTGGGCCTTATGCTCCCTCTTACCTGTGGCCGCCGGCGGTAGGTGGCGGCCCGCCAAAATGTGTGCCGGCCTGGCAGCCGACGTGAGCTATCCGCCCTTCTTAGTCTGATTCAGGTGCGGGCGTTGAGGATTCAGGAAAACTTTTGGTTTCAGCAACTTGTGATCTGGATCACCAAGCGCCCTATCAGCCTTATGCGCACTGGCTGTTTTCCCTGACCCGCTTTATCGTGGAAGTCAGTAGGCACAGCGGCCGAGGAGAGCAATGAAGCAAGAGAAAAAAGTACGGGGGGTCTACGAGAACCCCCGAGGGTCCGGCGTCTGGTGGGTGCACTACCACGTCGCTGGAAAAAGGCATCGTAGGAAGGTCGGCCGAAAGAGCGACGCGATCGCATTCTACGAGAAGGCGAAGGCTGATGCGCGGCGCGACATCCTGCTTCCCGAGTTGAGGCCGAAGGCGGCGCCAATCACCTTCGGTGAGTTGGCGACGGCTGCCGTCGAATACGCGCAGACTCACTTGAGGAGCTGGCCTGATTATGACTGGAAGGAACGCACTCTGCGCGAACCGTTTGGCTCCCGGTCGGCTGCGGAGATCATGCCGGAAGAGATCGATCGGTGGTTGACAAAAAACACGAAGACGCCAGCGACAGCAAATCGGTTCCGAGCTTTCTTCTCCCTGTGCTTTCGGCTGGGCATGGA